>DASUGE010000141.1:0-2011 GCA_036274215.1 Polyangiaceae bacterium
TGTTGATCATCGGGGCGGACGTTCGCGAGACGGCGAGACGGAAGTGAACGGGCGGAGTGCGGCTCACGGGCGCGACGCATCGCTCGGCTCGTCGTCGTCCTCGAGCGCGCTGTGCGGCACCAACGCAGCGTGAACGGGGCGAAGCGTTCGAGCTCCAGCGCTTCACCGGACTCGCGCGCGTTGCGCTTGGTCGGTGTGCGCGGGCGGCGACCCTCGATGAGCGCGTGCACTCGCTCGAACAACTCCGGCGCGACGATCGGCGCGTGCGCGCCGGGCGCGCCATCGGGTCGGCGGCCCGCGTAGGTTGGGTTCGTCAGCAGACGAAGCACCGTACGCGCCGTCCACTGCTTGCCGGCTAACTTCTTCTTGTTGGCCTTCGCGACGAGGTCGTTCGTCCTCGTGCCATTCGCCGCCTCGTCGAAGAACCAGCGCACCGCGACGGCCGCCCTCTCGTCGATCACGAGCGGCTTCGTGAGGCGATCGGTTCGGTAGCCGAGCGGCACGCGCCCGGCAGATCTCTCGCCGCGCGCTTTGATGGCGCCGCGCGTGTCGGCGATGCGCTCGCGTATGATCTCGCGCTCCCACTCGGCGAAGGTCGCGAGCATGTTCACTTGCAACCCCGCGAGCGAGCCGGCGTCTGCGACGATGTTGCGGGCGACGATGGTGAGCCCGACGCGATGGCGCTCGAAGAACGCGGCGAGGCGCGAGAGAACGGCGAGCTTCCGTGTGAGCCGATCGACGCGGTAGACGATGACGCGGTGGACGTCTCCCTCCTCGATGCGCTGCAGGAGCTTGGCGAGGCCGGGGCGCTCGAGGGTCGCGCCGCTCTCGCCCTCGTCGTCGAAGCGCTCGGCGATCGTGTACCAGAACTCCCAGGTCTTGTTGCGGATGAACTCGGTGCACAGCGTCCGCTGGATCGCGCAGGACGTGATGGCGGGGTCGTCGCCCGCGCGCCTGACCGACTGCCGCGTGTAGACCGCGCAGCGCACCCAGCGGCGGTCGTCTTCGCGGACTTCAGGGCGGTCGGATTCGGCGTCCAAGGCCGCGAAGATATCGTGGCGAGCGGCACGGGCACGAGGGGCAGCTCAGGCATCTCGTGGAGCAAACGCAGGCTCGGCACGAGAGCAGGGACACTCCGCGCCGGGCGTCGCCGTGGAGTCACGTGATCGGCTTGGACTTCGCAATGCGCTCGAGCTCAGCGGCGACGGCACTCTTGTCGATGCGCCCCTCCGCGACTCCCATCGTCAGCGCGTAGAAGGCCTCGGAGTCGTGCTCGAGAGTCACGCCGTTCACATCGAGGAAGACCTGCGCGGCGAGCAGCCCCGCCCGTTTGTTGCCGTCGACGAAGGGATGGTTCGAGACGATGTGGAACAGGTACGCCGCCGCCATCGCGAACAGGCCGTCGTGCGCGTAGGTACCGCCGAACGACGCCTGCGGCTGGGCGACCGCCGACTCGAGGAGGCCCCGATCACGCAGGCCCGCGCCGCCGCCGAAGCGATTGAGCTGGCGCTGGTGCAGCGCGAGCACCACCTCGACCGTGAGGAACTCAACCTCGGCGGGCGCGTCGCTCACTTGGCGAGCTTCCGATACGTCTCCTCGTGGGCGTCCATCAAACGGTCAGCGGCGCCGAGCGCGCGGTCCATCAGCGGCGCCTTCTTGACCGGGCGGATGATGAGGGCCTCCCCGTCGGTGCGAACCTCGAGCGGGGTATCCTTCGTGATGTCGAGCAGCTCGAGGATCGGGCGCTCAATGATGAGACCCAGGCTGTTGCCGACCGCGGAGAGCTTCTTGACCATCATGGTGGGACCTCGTTCGTACGCACGTAACACGCAAAGTGTAACGCCGGCGGTCGAGGGACGCCAGCGCGACCATGGGCCAGGACCGCGCCCGCTCCTTGCGACAGATCGTCCTGAGCCCGGGCGCCCCGGCAGTTAACAGCACTTCCATTGTGCTTACGGGTACTTGCATTGAGAATCGACCTCGACCGGCCTTGCTCCGTGCGCGAACGGAA
>DASUGE010000142.1:0-15348 GCA_036274215.1 Polyangiaceae bacterium
AAGCGCGGCGGTGACGACGCCGCCCGCGCCGTCAGCCGCACCTCCCGCACCAAGCCCCGAGGCCCCGCGCCCCGCGCCGAGCGTCGCGGTCGCTCCCGCGAGCCCGGAGCCGAGCGCGAGTGCTCCGCCCGTCGCCGCTGCGGCACCCGTCAAAGCCGCGCCGCGTCCCGCGTCACCGCCCCGCCCCGCCGTCACCACGCAAGCAAAGCCGGCACCGAAGGCCGCGCCCGTGAGCCAACCGTCGGGCGGCCGCAAGATCCGCCAGAGCCTTTGAGGCGGGAAGTGCGCTCGAACGGACGTGCTAGCGTCCGCGCGTGACGACCCTCCCTACCCTCGAATTCGTTCTCAAGAACTACAAGAACTTCAATGCGCGCGCGACGCGCGACGCGCTGCTAGCCTATCAGCGCCACATGGACGCGGGCGGGAAGATGTTCTGGGCCGTGGCGGGGGCCATGTCCTCGGCGCAGCTCGGCATCACGCTCGCGCCGGCCATTCGCGCGGGGCTGATCCACGGGTTGTCCGTCACGGGCGCGAACCTCGAAGAGTCCCTGTTCCGGTTGGTGGCGAACCACCACTACAAGGATTTCCCGGATTATCGCTACCTGACGAAGGGCGACGACACCCGCATCCTGAATGACCGCATGCGGCGCGTCACGGACACGAGCATTCCCGAGGACGAGGCGTTTCGCGCCGTCGAGAAGTTCATCGTCCCGATGTGGAAGAGCGCGACCGAGAAGGGCGACCGGCGCTTCTGGCACGAGTACTTCTACGAGCTGATTCAGACGATCCCGTCGAGCCTCTACCAGGGCAACCCGGACGAGTGCTGGCTGCTCGCCGCCGCGAAAGCACGCTTGCCGGTGGTGGTTCCCGGACACGAGGATTCGACGTTCGGCAACATCTTCGCCTCGCACGTGAAGCTCGGTGACGCGAGCGCGAGCATCGTGAAGTCGGGCATCGAGTACATGGCGACCTTCTACGACCAATACCGCGAGCTCTCGACGGGTGCAGGCGTCGGCTTTTTCCAGATCGGCGGCGGCATCGCCGGCGATTTCCCGATCTGCGTCGTGCCCTCCATCAAGTACGACCTCGAGGAGCAAGCCAAGCCCTGGGCCTACTTCTGCCAGATCTCTGACTCGACGACGTCCTACGGCTCGTACTCGGGCGCGACCCCGAACGAGAAGATCACGTGGGACAAGCTCACCGAGGAGACGCCAATGTTCGTGATCGAGTCGGACGCGACGATCGTCGCGCCGCTCATCTTGAGCGCCCTGCTCGAGTGCAAGCAGCACCCCGCCGAGGCCAAGAAGGTCATCGGCGCCTTCGACAGCGCCAAGTAGGCGCGCGAGGCACGTCCTCGACGCCCGCCGCGGGGCGTGAACCAAGCATGTCCGAAAACCGCCAGCCCGGGCCGGGGGTGGGTGCTATTTCGGGTTCGTCGTGCTCGATCCCGACGTTTGCTACAGGGCTTTGAAGGCGCGTGACGCGCGCTTCGACGGGCGGCTGTTCGTGGCCGTCACGACGACGCGCATCTATTGCCGGCCCGTGTGCCCGGCGAGCCTCGCGAAGCGGGAGAACTGCCGCTTCTATCCGAGCGCCGCAGCCGCACAAGAAGCGGGCTTTCGACCCTGCCTGCGCTGCCGGCCGGAGACGGCCCCGGCGCACGGCGCTTGGAACGGCACGTCGAACACGGTCGCGCGCGGCCTTGCGCTGATCGCGGAGGGCTCGCTCGACGGCGACGATGCGAGCGTCGAGTCGCTCGCCGACCGACTCGGCGTCGGTGAGCGGCAGCTCCGGCGCTTGTTCCAGCAACACCTCGGCGCCTCGCCGATTGCCGTGGCGCAGACGCGCCGCGTGCTCTTCGCCAAGCAGCTCATTCACGAGACGCCGCTCCCCATGGCGGAGGTGGCGCTCGCGGCCGGCTTCGGCAGCGTGCGGCGCTTCAACGAGACGTTCCAGCGCCTGTACGCGCGGCCGCCCTCGGCGCTGCGGCGCACGCGAGTCGGCGCCGGGCGAGCCGGCGCGGGTGCCGTCACCGTGCGGCTCCGCTATCGGCCGCCGTACGATTTCGAGGCCATGCTCGCGTTCCTCGCGGCGCGCGCCGTCTCGGGCGTCGAGGTGGTCGAGAGCCAACGCTACCGCCGCACGCTGCTCCACGACGGCGCGCTCGGGAGCGTCGAAATCGCGCACCTCGCGCGGGAGTCGAGCCTCGCCGCGACCATCCGCTTCCCGAGCGTGCGCGTCTTGCCGGGGGTGATTGCGCGGATCCGGCGCGCCTTCGATGTCGACGTCGATCTGGAAGCCGTCACGCGACACCTCGGGGGCGATCCGTTCTTGAAACCGCTCGTCGCCGCGCGGCCGGGGCTGCGAGCGGCCGGCGCGTGGGACGGCTTCGAGCTCGGCGTGCGCGCGGTGCTCGGCCAGCAGGTCTCGCTCGTGGCGGCTCGAGCGCTCGCGGGCAAGCTCGTGCGTCTGTGCGGCGCGCGCTTCGAGCCGGCGGACGCGGCCGAAGGTGCGCTCGCGTTCGCGTTTCCGACGCCGGAGGCCGTGCGGCGCGCGAAGCTCGAGAAGCTCGGGATGCCGGACGCGCGGCGCCGGGCGCTCCGCAGGCTCGCCGAGGCTGCGCTCGAGGATCCGGAGCTCTTCCAGCCGCGCGCCAGCGTGGAAGAGACCGTGCGGCGGCTGTGCGAGGTCCCCGGCCTCGGAGCGTGGAGCGCGCACTACATCGCCCTCCGCGCCGCGCGCGAGCCGGACGCTTTTCCGTCGAGCGATCTCGGCCTCTTGCGCGGCGCCACGGAGAGCGGCGGTCGCCGGCCGACACCGCGCGAGCTCGAGCGACGCTCGGAACGCTGGCGCCCCTTTCGCGCCTACGCGGCCGAACAGCTCTGGGCGGCGGACGCTGCCCGCCACAATCCATCGGGAGGCTCCCCATGAAGACGACCCCCATGAAGCTCATCGATCACCTGAAGACGCCGCTCGGCAAGCTGGCCATCGTCACCGACGAAGCCGGACGCCTCCACGCCGTCGGCTTCACCGACGGCCACGCGCGCATGGAGGAAGAGCTCACGCGCGACCCGGCGAAGAGCGCCAAGGACCCGGGCGGCGCGACGAGCGCGCTCGCTGCGTATTTCGACGGAGAGCTCGAAGCGATCGCGAAGCTGCCGGTGGTGTTCAACGGCACGGACTTCCAGCGCTCGGTCTGGCAAGCGCTCACCCGGATCGCGTGCGGCGAAACGAGATCGTACGGCGACGTGGCCCGAGCGATCGGCAACCCGAAGGCGGTGCGCGCCGTCGGGCTCGCGAACGGCTCCAATCCGATCGGCATCGTCGTGCCCTGTCACCGCGTGATTGGCGCGAATGGAACGCTCACCGGCTACGGCGGCGGGCTCGAGCGCAAGCGCTGGCTGCTCCGGCACGAGGGCGTGCTCGAGGGCTGAAGCTTCAGAACGATTGGGTATTTTTCTCTAGCCCGAGCGCCCACGGGGCTCGTCGCGCGCGGGCAACTGGCGCGCGGGGCGTCGATCAGCGATGATCGACGCTCATGAGTGGTTCGGGTGGCGTGGGACGCGGTCTCGGCATCGGCATCGCAGCGCTCGTCGTCGCGCAGGCTTGCGGAGGGCGCAGCAACAGCACCGACAACCACTCGGGTGGCGGGACGTCGGGCACGAAACAGGTACCGCATGGGCAGGGTGGGGGCGGCGATATCACGGACCGACCCGAATCCGGGACGGGAGCCTCCGGCGACGAGGGGGATGGAGCGACCCCAGGAGAAGGCGGACGAAGCGACGTCGGCGGAGCGCCGGCACGCGGCGGCACGTCGGTAGGAGGCAACGGCGGCACGCAAGGCGGTGCGCTCGGAAGCAGCGGTCAAAGCGGCGAACCTTCTGAAGGGGGCTCCGGCGGCGAAGAGCCGACGCCCTCCGGCGTTTGTGGAGACAGCAAACTCGACGCGGGCGAGGAGTGCGATGACGCCAATACCGACAGCGGCGACGGCTGCTCCGCAACCTGCGTCATCGAGGTGGGGTACACCTGCGACGCGGCGCGCTGCGATCCCGACGGCACGCATTGCTCGTACAAGCTGCGGGCTACCTTCCGCGACTTCAACTCCCACGACGTCACGGGCGGCCATCCGGATTTCCAGCCGGGGTACGAGTCGAATGGCGCGGTCCAAGGTCTGGTCGAAGAGGAGCTCGATAGCGACGGCAAGCCGGTCCTGTCGAACCAGGCGAACACGACCGTGGCGGGTGGTTTTTTCCACGGCCAAGCGGCGTTCGCCCAGTGGTACCGAGACGACCCGCCGAGCAGCAAACCGATCGCGGGCGAGGTCGTGTTGTGGGACGACGGAACCGGAAGGTTTACGAATCGTTGGGGCGCACGCGGGGAGGTCTGGCGCGGACCCCCTCCGCAACTGAACTACGAGCCCGTCACGTATGGCGGCCCGGGCGGCACCGGTTGTGAGGCATGCACGCCGACTCCCACCGGCAAGTGCTACGACCCGTGCCCTGCGTACGGCGCCGGCCGTGTGCAAGCCTGCTGCGCCGAGATCCCGAGCGCCACGGCGAAGGAGTACGACGGCAATCCGCTCTTCTTTCCCATCGATGACGCCCCAGGCATTCTCGAGGAGCCTCGCTCCGAAGGGAGGGTCCCGGCACAATATGGCTGGAGCGGCTGGCCCTACGAGACGGACATGTGCGCCCAGTACGACCCTCCCGTGGCGGTCAGCGCGCCAATCCCGACTGCGACCGCGCCCTTCCCCTCCAAAACGCACAACTTCAGCTTCACCACGGAGGTGACGTACTGGTTCACCTACGTCGCCGGCATGAACGCCATCTTCGAGTTTACGGGCGACGACGACCTATGGGTGTTCCTGAACGGCCACCTCGCCGTCGACATGGGTGGTTGGCATGTGCCCACGAATGGGGCCCTGACGATCTCCGGAGACCAGATCACCGCGACGGCCGAGCTCGCAACCGACGACACGGGCCATGCGACCAAAACCGCCCCTCCCCGCAACGGGACAGCGGAGACGTACGGACTCGTCGCGGGAAACCGCTACGCTATCAAAGTGTTCCACGCCGAGCGCGAGGCGGACGGCTCATCGTTCCGGATCTCCATCGCCGGCTTCGACGTCGGCAAAAGTCTCTGCGTCGCGCAGTGATTCCACTGCCGCTATCTTACCGACCGGCGTGGTGGAACTCCTTTCCGCTAGTAGCAAAGCGTGCGCACGCGCGACTCGCCGTCCGTCTTGGCTGAAATGACGTTCGCCGGGCCAAGGTCGCGCCACGGGGAGCAAGGGTGCTGCTCGGCAGGAGCGGCGGCCGGCTCGGTCTGGCTCACCGGCGGTGTTGCCGCCCGGGGGATCAACGGCCGGCGGCGTCCCTCGATCACGATGGGCTCGAGCTCGACGGCCGGCGACGGCGCAGGCTCGGCAACGTAGGTCGGAGTCGGCGGAAGAACATGCACGGCCTCGATCGCTGTCGGCTCGGGGAGAGCTTGCGGAGTCGGAGGTTGTTGCAGTTTGACGGTCAACGCGACGAGGCCCGTGCCCGTTGCGAGAGCCGCACCGAAAATCCAGGGCTGATACATCGTGACCTCCTGCTGAATGGAGCGCTGCCCTCGCGAACAGCGCGTGCCTGCGCGCTCGGCCGCTTCCTCGCCATCCAGCGAGAGCAGAAGCCGGGCAAAAGTCGCCGAAAGCCTTCAGGCAGAGCAACCAACGGCGGCGCCGGATGCTTCCACCGAGCGCCATGAACAGCTCAGCCTCTGCATGAGATAACCATCGCCTTGCGTTCGAGCAAGGGGGAAAAGTTTCAGAGCAAGCGATCGGTGGCGACCCGCCCTCACCACCTGCAAAATACTCTATCAACAACGACGTGCGTTGAACAGACTCCCTCTTTGCGGGCGTTCGTCGCAGAAATCGCGGCATGCCGAAGCTACGCGCGTACCGACCTCCGTCCTCGTTGCGCTTGCTCGAGCACGTGCTGGGCCACCCCGGGCTCGTCGCAGCTGTCCGCGAGCTCCCGCCCGCGGCGCTCGGGCGTCTCGTCGATCACATCGGCTTGGAAGACGCCGCCGAGCTCGTCGCGCTCGCCACGACGACGCAGCTCGAGGAGGTGTTCGACGAAGATTTGTGGCGCGCCGACGCGGCGGGAGACGACCCGCGCTTCGACCCCGCACGCTTCGGGCTCTGGCTCGAGGTGCTGCTCGAAGCCGGCGAGAAGGTCGTGGTCGACCGCCTGTGCGAGCTACCACTCGATTTCGTGATCCTCGCGGTCGCGCGGCTCATCCTCGTCGTCGACATGGACGAGCTCGGCCGCGAGCTCAGTCAAGACGAAGAGACGCTCGAGCTCACGGAAAAAGCGCTCGACAGCACCGCGGCCGAGGAGTGGGAGGAATTCCGGATGATCAGCCGCGATCCGCGCACGTGGGACGCCGTGCTCGCGGCGCTCTTGGCGCTCGATCGAGATCATCACGATCTCTTGCGGCGCATTCTCGAACGCGTAGCCGCCGTGAGCTCGGAGTACATCGCCGACAACGGCGGACTCTACGATGTGCTCACCTCCGACGAGATGCTCGAGTCCGACGCGCGCGCCGAGCGTGACGAACGGCGCGCCGCTCGCGGCTACGTCGCGCCGAGCGACGCCCGGAGCTTCCTCGCGCTCGCACGCCAGGGCCTCGATGAAGGCGCCGAGCGCGATCCGGTGACGCGCGCCTACTTCCGTGAGCTCGAGCGCAAACCCGCCCCCGCCGCGCGAGCGACGCAGCATCGCCCGAAACCAAAGGCACCCGCCGCGGACGTCGCACGCCTCACACGCCTGCTCGACGAGGCCGTCGCCGCCTCGGGACCGACCCCCCCGCCTGCGGAGCGGGCGCTCGCGCTTGCCGACCACGGCTCACTGCTCGGCGTCGCGCTCGTGCGTCTCGGCGAAGAGTCGCCGCTCGCGCACGCCGAACGCGCCGAAGAGCTCGCCTACCTCACGAACGTCCTCGTCGCCGGCGACAGCACGAAAAGCGGCCGCACCTTCCGCCCCGTCGAAGCCCTCGAGCGCGCCATCGCCCTCTGCAACATCGGCCTCGATCACGAGCTCGACCAAAACGCGCCGCAGACGGGGCCGAAGCAGGCTCGCGAAACGGCGAGCGCGCGCGCCGACCGCGCCAAGAAGCTCCTCGAGACGACCCACCTCGACCGCTTGTTCCGCATCGGGCTGCATCGACGCGAGGCGTGAGTCCGATCCAAAAAACAGAAAGGCGGAAGTCGTGGAGGACCTTCCCGCCCTTGCGCCTTCCTGTAATCCCCTCTCCGCCCTCTCACTTCCGCGCCGCGAGCGCCTGCTCGAGCAACGCCGCGAGCTCGACGAACGCGGAGCCGAACGGTGAGCTCTTCCTCCACACGAGCACGACGGTCCGGCGCGGTGCCGGGCGCGTGAAGGGGCGGATTTCCAGCTGGCCGCGCCGGTTTTCGACCGGCACGGCGAGCGACGGGAGGAGCGTGATTCCGGCGCCGCTCGAGACCATTTGCGCGAGGGTGGCGAGGCTCGTCGCGCGGAAGCTGGCGACGGAGGCGTGTGCCTTGCCGCAAAGGTCGAGAGCCTGATCGCGGAAGCAGTGGCCCTCGTCGAGCAGGAGGACGGGCTCCTCTTCGAGATCGCCGAGGGTGAGCTTCGATTTTTTGACGAGCGGGTGTTGCTTGGGGAGCGCGACCACGAAGTCGTCGCGGAGGATCTCGGCGTGAGCCGTGTCGCCGAGCTCGGCCTCGAGCGCCGCGATGCCGGCGTCGAGCGTGCCTTCGGCGAGGCCGCGCACGATGTCCGCGGTCTTCTCTTCGTGAAACAAGAGACCGAGCGCGGGGTACTTCTTTTTGATGGCCGGCGTGACCTCGGGCAAGAGGTACGGCGCGAGGGTCGGGATGATGCCGAGCCGGAGCGTGCCCGAAAACGGCGCCTGAGCGCGCGTCGCCGTTGCGATGAGGTCGTTCACCTCGACGAGGACGCGGCGCGCGCGGGCGACGAGCTCGGCCCCGGCGGCAGTCACGAGCACGCGGCGGCGGTCGCGCTCGAAAAGTCGCACGCCCAGCACCGATTCGAGCAGCGCCACCTGCGCCGAAAGCGTCGGTTGCGACACGTGGCATTCCGCCGCTGCCCTGTGGAAGCCGAGCGTGTCGGCGACGGCGACGACGTACTGCAGCTGCCGCAACGAGAGATCGTTGGCATTCGGCATGATAGGGGCATTCTATCACAGTGGTGGAAAAATGCTTCTCGACGGATTAGTCGGACGGACGCAAGGTGGGTGAGTCCTAAGCCACTCACGAGCTCCAAGGAGATTTACAAAATGTTGACCGTTGGTGATCGCATCCCGCCCTTCAAGCTCACGGCCGCCGTCGAGCGCACGCCCGGCAAAGAATTCTCGACCGTCACGCACGAGAGCTATCCGGGGAAATGGCTGATCCTCTTCTTCTGGCCGAAGGACTTTACCTTCGTGTGCCCGACGGAGATTGCCGCGTTCGGGCAAAAGGATTCGGAGTTCAAGCAGCGAAACGCGCAGGTGCTCGGCGCGAGCACCGACAACGAGTACGTGCATCTCGCGTGGCGTGAACACGACAAGACATTGCGCGAGCTGCCCTTTCCGATGCTGTCGGACATCAAGCGCGACCTTTCGAGCGCCCTCGGCATCCTCGACAAGGACGCGGGCGTGGCGCTTCGGGCCACCTTCATCGTGAACCCCGAGGGGATCATCCAGTGGGTGAGCGTGAACAACCTCGACACGGGCCGGAACGTGGAGGAGGTCGTGAGGGCGCTCGATGCACTGCAGACGGGCGAGCTCACCCCTTGCGGCTGGCAGCCCGGCCAGGCAACGCTATAGATCGTACGAATCGTACGAATCAGATCGATTGAAAAGGGGAAATATCATGTACCAAAGCCCAAGCCATCTGCCCGCAGACGCCCGCGCCGAGCTCGCGAAGACCTTGAACGCGCGCCTCGCCGACGGGCTCGACCTCCACAGCCAGATCAAAGTGGCTCACTGGAACATCAAGGGCCCGCAGTTCGCGGCGCTCCACCCACTGTTCGAAACGTTCGCGGTCGCGCTCGCGACCCACAACGACACGATCGCGGAGCGCGCCGTGACACTAGGCGGCAAGGCCTACGGCACCGCGCGGCACGTCGCCAAGAGCTCGACGCTCGCCGACTACCCCCAAGACACGACGCGCGATCTCGAGCACGTGAAGCTTCTGGCCGAGCGCTTCGACAAGTACCTCACGGGCGTGCGTGACTCGCGCACGCTCGCGGAGAAGCTCGGCGACACGGACACGGTCGACCTCTTCACGCAGGTCGTCACCGAGTTCGAGAAGAACACGTGGTTCTTGCGCGCTTCGCTCGATAGCTGAGAACGAACGCAAACGTGCGTTAGGCGCGTCAGCGCGCGGCGTCGGTGAAGTCCACCTCGACGAGCTCCGGGTTGCAGTAGAGCCGGAGAGGAGGCTGGTCGGCACCGACGCCGGCGGACACGAAGAGATGCGTGCCGTCGACGGTAAAGTGGCCCAGATCGAAGCGGCGGCCGTAGCGCGACGGGATGACAATCGAGCCCAAGAGAGGTGCACGAAACTGGCCGCCGTGCGTGTGGCCCGAAAACACGGCGGCCGCGCCGAGCTCGGCGAGGTCGTAGACGTTGTCGGGCGTGTGGCTCATGACGAGGAGCGGCGCGCTCGCGGGTGACGCCTTGGCCACGGTTTCACGCGCCAGCGTCGGCCCCCACGGCTGCTCGGTCCCGCACAGGCGCACGGCGGGGGTGCCCGCCGCGGGAACGAAGACGCAGGTTCCGCTCAAAAGCGGGATCCCCGCGCGCGAGAATGCTTCGGCGACGCGCGCGTCGTGAAGCCAATGGTCGTGGTTGCCGAGCACGGCGAACACGCCGTAACGCCCGTGCGGAAGCTTGCGCAGGAACTCCTCGAGCAACGGCAGGCGTCCGATGCGCGACAGGTAATCGCCCGTGAGGAGCACTAGGTCGGGCTCTCGGCCGCGGAGCTCGCCGAGGACGCGCTCGTAATAAGCCTCCGGGAGCTCTTCCGTGACGTGGAGGTCGCTGAGCTGTACGACGCGCAGGCGCGGGATGCCGAGCCCGCGCAGAGGGACCTCGAAATGCCGGACCACGAGCTCGGTCGTGGTGACGGGGTGGAACAGCGCGATCGACGGACCGCCCGCCTGCTCGACGGCATACTGGTGCCGGAGCCACGCGCGCCTGAGCTCTCCGAACGTGAAGAGCACGATGACGAGCGCGCCCACTTTCGCCCAAGGACCGGGCCAGCGCCGGACGATGGGGACGAACGCCAACGCGCCGAGCACGAGGGCGAGCGCCGGGGTCGCGAACCGCTTCTCGTCGCCGTCGACCCAGTTGATGATCCACCGATTCATCAAGAAGGCCCATGCCCCGAACGCCGCCGCGCCCGTCACGAGCGCCTGCGACGTCCGCCCACCGAAATCCACCCAACTCCTATCACCCAAAGCCATACCGAGAAGCTAGCGAGCACGAAGCGCGCGAGGGGTGGAGATTCGCGCAAACTTGTGCTCGTTCATGGAGAAATCGGGGAGACGCCGTGCACGTTACGGGCGGCGCGCGGCGCGGCGCAGCATGGCGAGCGCTTCGGCGATCGTTTCGAGCACCTGCTCCTGCCCGATCGACGCGAGGTACTGGCCGTACTCCTCGAAACGAGCGCGGACTGCGTCGCCCGCGGGCCCCTCGTCGTCGAGCTCGCGCGCGTCGGCGTCGGAGACGTCGAAGCTGATGTTCCCGCGACAGTCGGGCGAGCCGCACAGGCATGGGTCGCGCCCCGGGTCGTTCATGGTGACCCAACCGTAGAAGACCGTCACCTCTTCTCCGGGCGCGATGGGGCGCCGGCAGCGCACACGCCCCTCACCGGTCGAGTAGAGCGTGGCGTTGGGGTTGCAGCCGTGGTTGCAGAGCCAACCGCCGGGAACGCTCATGTCCGGAACGATCACCCACTCGTCTTCGGAGAGGAGCGTGATCTTGCTCTCGGCGACGGCCGGCACCTCGGGCGCATCCTTGGGAATGCGACGCTGCTTCGGCGCGAACGGCACGATCAGCTCGCCGGGCTCGAAGCGCTTGCGCGCGAAGACGCCCCGTCCGGAGATGCTTTGCTCTCGGTACTGCACCGGCGATGCGCTGAACATCGCCTTTCGCGCTTGGCCCTTCTTCATGCGCCGGCCTTTGGCCGCCGGCCCTACTTGATTTCGAGCAACTCGACCTCGAAGAGGAGCGTCGCGTTCGGTGGGATCACGCCGCCCGCGCCGCGCTCGCCGTAGCCGAGCTTCGGGGGGATCAGGAGCGTGCGCGCTCCGCCGACCTGCATGCTGGCGACGCCTTCATCCCAGCCACCGATGACGCGACCCATGCCCAGGGCAAAGAGGAACGGCTTGCCGCGGTCGTGGGAGCTGTCGAATTTCGCGCCCTTGGCGCCGTTTTCCCAGAGCCAGCCCGTGTAATGCATGGCGCAGGTCTGGCCCTTCATGGGGGTCGCCCCGGTGCCTGCCCGCGTGTCCTCGTAGGAAAGCCCGCTCGCCGTCGTGGTCATTGCCATGGAAGGCGCCTTCGCAGAGCCGGAAGGGGGCGTCAACCCACAGCCCCATCCGCTCGGAATGGGGTGGAACGGTGTTCCACCGATCGTCACGTCTTCTCTGCATGGAGACGATCATCACCATCCCGTTCACCACGAGCGCGGCGTGCACGCCTACAACTACGGAAACTTTCTCATGGTCTGGGACCTCGTGCTCGGCACGTTTCGCAATCCGCAGGAGTTCGTCGCGCAGGCGGGTTTCTGGCACGGTGCGTCAGGGCGTGTCGGCGCCATGCTGATCGGCCGCGACGTGAGCCTGCCAGTCGAGCGCACCTCGCCGCCGAGCTCCGCGGCGCTCGCGGACGCCGAATAGTGCGGCAAAACGCCGCACCACGCGTGTTGCGCGGAAACCGTCATGCCGTCCGGCGGGGCGAAGCTTGCCCCGCCGGGCGTAGTGCTATGAGGGGCGCCGCATGGCCAAAGACCCGAACGATCTTTCCGCAGAAGCGTCCCTCGCCCGCCTCATCGAAGGCAACCGCCGCTTCCGCGCCGAATCGTCGCCCACGTCGGCGCGCGCCTTCAGCTCTCACATGGCCACGCGCCCCCAACGGCCGTTCGCCATCGTGCTCGGCTGCTCGGACTCGCGCACACCCGTGGAGATCTTGTTCGACGAGGGCTTCGGTGACCTGTTCGTGGTGCGCATCGCCGGCAACATCGTGGCCCCCTCCGTCGTCGGCTCGATCGAGTTCGCGGCGTCGCAATTCGGCTCGCGGCTCGTCGTCGTGATGGGCCACACCGGGTGCGGCGCGGTCGGAGCCACGGTGCGCGCCATCGAGACGGGCCAAGGTCCCGAATCGAAGAACCTCCGCTCGATCACCGATCGCATCGCGCCGCACGTGCAAAGCCTGGTGCGCCCGGGCGAGATGCAGCCGAGCGTGATTCGCGAAGCGGTGCGCGCCAACGTGCGAGCATCCGCCGATCACCTGCGTCACGGCAGCCGGATCTTGGAGGTGCTCGTGCTCGCGGGCGAGCTCTCCGTCGTCGGCGCCGAGTACGACCTCGAAACCGGCGCGGTCGCATTCTTCGACGGCGTGCCCGTCGGCGCCTGACGGCCTGCTGCTCGGCGCCTGACGACCGGCTCCGCCCGGCGACGTAACACCGCGTACCCATTCACGCCGAGCGCCCGCGGCTTGAACCGCCGTGGTCAATTGTCTTAAGCTACGGCTCTTGGGGCGCCCGAACCGTGACGCACCGCGTCTCGGTTGGAGCCGGTCGTAACAATGGACTCGTTCCATGTCGAGCAATGGAGAGTGATCGAGGCGGTCGCTGGCGGAGCTCCGCTCCCCGACGTCTTGAGCGCGATCGTGCGCCTCATCGAGCGCCAGTCCGAGGGGCTCTACTGCAGCATCCTGCTCTACGAGCCCGCGACGCGGACGCTCCGTCACGGCGCCGCGCCGAGCCTCCCGCGCGAGTTCACGGCGGCCCTGGACGGCGAGTCGATTGGGCCGGATGCGGGGTCGTGCGGTAGCGCCGCTCACCTCGGTGAGTGCGTGATCGTGGAGGACATCGCGAGTCATCCGTATTGGGCGCGGTACCGCGACGGGGCGCTCGCGCACGGCCTGCGCGCCTGCTGGTCGACGCCGGTCTTCTCCGCCCAGCGCGAGCTACTCGCCACCTTCGCGATCTACTACAAGCAGAGCCGCGGCCCGACGCAGGAAGAGACGCATTGGGTGGCGACGGCGACGCACCTCGTCGCGATCGCGATCGTGCGCGCCCGCAGCGAGCAAGCGCTGCGCGACGTCGACGAGCGCCGCGCCGAGCTCGAGGTCGAGCTCCGGCAGGCGCAAAAGATGGACGCGATCGGCCAGCTCGCGGGCGGAATCGCCCACGACTTCAACAACCTGCTCTCCGTGATCCTCGGCTACACCGTGCTCGCGATCGACGGACTTCCCGCAGAAGGCACGCTGCGAGCCGATCTCGAGGAGGTCGCCAAAGCCGCCCGCCGCGCGAGCGAGCTCACGCGCCAGCTGCTCGCGTTCAGCCGCAAGCAAGCGCTACGGCCCCGCATCGTCGACCTCAATCAGATCGTCTCGGGCTTCGAAAAAATGATGCGGCGCGTGGTCGGCGACGACGTGACCGTGACCATCTACCGCGCGCCCGAGCTCGGTAAGACGCTCGCCGATCCGGGGCAGATGGAGCAGGTGCTCATGAACCTGATCGTCAACGCGCGTGATGCGATGCCGTCGGGCGGCAGCATCGGGATCGCGACGCGCAACGCGATCCTCGACGAGACCTTCGCGCGCGAGCACCGCGGCCTCGAGCCCGGACGCTACGTCGCGCTCTCGGTCACCGACACCGGGTCGGGCATGGACACCGCGACGCGAGAGCGGATCTTCGAGCCCTTCTTCACCACCAAAGCGCAGGGCAAGGGCACGGGGCTCGGGTTGTCGACGGTGTGGGGCATCGTGCGGCAGAGCGGCGGCTACGTGGAAGCCGAGAGCGAGGTCGGCCGGGGGACCACGTTCACGCTGTATTTGCCGTGGGTCAGCGGGCAAGCCGACGAGCCGCGCTCCGAGCGACTACCGCCGTCCACCGTGCGCGGCACGGAAACGGTGCTGCTCGTCGAGGACGACGAGCAGGTGCGCGGCTTCGCGAGGGACGTGCTCTACCGTCACGGCTACGTCGTTCTGGAGGCTCAGAACGGCGGCGAAGCCTTCCTGATCGCCGAGCAGCATGGCTCACCGGTGCACCTCCTGCTCACGGACGTGGTCTTGCCGCGCATGAGCGGGCGCGATCTGGCGGCACGGATCCGCCGCACGCTGCCGGAGCTGCGGGTGCTGTTCGTCTCCGGGTACACCGAGGACTCCGTCGTCGACCAGGGCGTGCTCGAGAGCGGCGTGCCGTTCCTCTCGAAGCCGATTGCCCCGGACGAGCTCCTGCGCAAGGTGCGCGCCGTGCTCGACGCACACTGACGGTCGACGCGAGGTCAGGATCATGTCAGGTATTGCGCGATGCAGCGTACCGAACGGCTGTTCGCGCTCGCCGAGTTCCTACGCGCACGCCGCACGGGCGTGACGGCGGAGGCGCTCGCCGACCGCTTCGAGGTCACGGTGCGCACCATCTACCGGGATCTCGACACGCTGCGCGCGGCGGCGCTCCCGCTCTCGGCAGAGCGCGGGCGCGGTGGCGGCTACGCGCTCGATCGCAGCTACAGCCTCCCGCCCGTGAACTTTACCGCGCGCGAAGCCGCACTGCTCGTCGCGCTCGGCCGCTACGCGATCGACATGCGGCTCTTGCCGTTCGCGGACACGCTCGAGTCGGGGCTCGACAAGGTGCGCGCTGCGCTCTCGACCTCCGCTCAGCGCGACCTCTTGTCGCGGCTCAAGGAGCTGTCGTTCTCCGGCGTCCCCGCGCTCCCCGCGAGGAAGGGGGTGCGCGCCGCCGTCGAGCGCGCCTGGTTCGAGCAGCAGCCGCTCCGCATCACGTACTTGAGCGGCAATTCCACCGAATCCGTGCGCACGATCCGCATCCTCGCCGTGCACATGGATCGGCACGAAACGCACCTCGACGCCGAAGACCTGGAGCACGGCGAGCGCCGGCCGTTCCGGCTCGACCGCATCCTGCGCGCCGAGGTGGTCGAGCTCAGCGCCCCGAGCTCGACCTGACGCCTAGCTGCACGCGCTCAGCTCGCGGAGCGGAGCTCGGGGTCTGCTGCCTCGGGCACGGGCGTCGCGTGGATCGGGAACGGCGTGCTCCGCGGACCCACCATCCAGTTGTCGTGGCGA
>DASUGE010000143.1:0-6014 GCA_036274215.1 Polyangiaceae bacterium
CCGGCGATTCCCTCCGCCTCCGCCACGGGGAGCGCCGACTACGTCGAGCCCGACGAGCCCCGGGAGCGCCACGAAGAGACGCTACCTGACGCCTGCTCGACGTTCCCCGCTCACTACGCCGCCTACACCAACCCCGACGAGCTCCGCGCGTTGCTCGTCGGACGCTGGCAACGCTGCTCGGCCCCGCAGCTCCCGGGTGAGGACGTGGGAGTCGAGTTCACCGACGACCACTACTACCCCCTCACCCGTGACGAGTCGGGGCGGGTGATTCGGTTGGCCGGGGTCGCTAACGAGTACCAGTGGAACTACGTGCCCGTCGAAGGCGGGTACTTCATCCTGGACAGCGTCCAAACGAGCCTGCCGAAGATCACCGACGAGCCGCGCCAGCTGCGCGTGCTGTTCTCGCCCGTACCGAGCAGGTACGTGCCGCTCGAGTGAGCGACCTCGACCCCGAGTTTTCGCGCAACTGGGCCGGGATCGGCGGAAAAACCCGAGGATTCTCGGCATTTCGGAGAATTCGTTCGACGGCCCTGGCGTGAAGTCGCTACGACCGCAGGATGGATCTGCGGCGGGACGCCTTGCTCTGCGCGGCTGCAGCGTTGGCCGGCGCCGTCAATTCGATCGCGGGCGGGGGCACGCTGTTGTCGTTTCCGGCGGCCATCGCGTGGGGGCTGCCGTCGACGGTCGCGAACGCAACGAACTCGGTCGCGCTCATGCCGGGCTCGCTGGCGTCGGCGTGGGCGTACCGGGGCGAGATCAGGGCGAGCGCGACGCTCGCGCGTTGGCTCGTGCCGCCGGCGGTCATCGGCAGCATCGCCGGCGCACTCTTGCTGCACGTCACGCCCGTGCGGGTGTTCGATGCGCTCATTCCGTGGCTCGTGCTCGGGGCGACGCTCTTGATCTTGTTTCAAGGGCGCGTTCCGAGCGTGCCACCCTCCGTGCGCCCGACGCCGGGGACGAAGCGACGCCGCGCGCTCCTTGCGGTCGGCTGCCAGCTGGGCGTCGGCGTGTACGGCGGATTCTTCGGCGCGGGGATGGGCATCGTGATGCTCGCCTTTCTCACCTTGGTGGTGCCGGGGGACATCCACCACCGGAACGGGCTCAAGAACCTGCTCGCCGTCGCGATCAACGGCGTGGCCGCGATCTATTTCGTCAGCGCGGGGCTCGTGAACATGCGTGCCGCCGCGATCATGACGGCCGGGGCCGTCACGGGGGGCTACGTCGGCGGGCAGCTCGCGCGGCGCGTACCGGGGCGCGTCGTGCGCGGCATCGTGGTGTCGATCGGCCTCGGGTTGTCGGCGTTGCTCGCGTATCGCGCGTGGTGAGCGTCGCTTCGCTACAGCGTGTCGAGCCAACGCACGAGCGCGCGCGCGACGTCCTCCGGGGCTTCGAGCTGTGGAACGTGGCCTACGCCCGGCAAGAGCACGTGCTCCCAGTCGGGGCGCTCGCGCTCGAGCCTTTTCCAGACGGGAACGCCGAAGATCGGATCCTTGTCGCCGTGAATGACCTGGACGCGAACGGACGCTTCACGAATCCAGCGTGCCGCTCGGCTCGAGCGCAAGAGTGCGAGCCCGAGGCTCCACGTCGTCTCTTCGTACGCGCGGGCGGCTTCCGGCACCCAACCGAAGCGATAGGCCGACACGGCGAGCAGCCGCTCGCGGAGCACTGCGTCGAGCCGCGACGGATCGGCGAACAAGGCGCGCACGGGCTCGTCCACGACGCCGGGCAGGCCGGTTCGGCGCGTGTAGCGAGCGATCAGGCGCCGGCCGAGCCAGGGCAAGGCGGGCGGCACCCACGTGGCCACGGCGGCAGCCTCGCTGAGCGTGCGGCCCCAGGCGAGCGGCATCGCGAGGCCCGCGACCGTGACACCGGAGACGAGCTCGGGCGCGCGGCAGGCGAGCTCGAGCGCGAGCAGCGCTCCGAGTGAATTGCCTGCGAGCACCCAGCGTGTACCCTGTGGCGCCGCGTCCGTCACGACGCCTTGAACGACTCGCGAGAGCTCGTCGAGGTCCACGCGCCGTCCCCCGGTTCGCGAGCGTCCGAAACCCGGCAGATCGAAGGCAAGCACCGTTGCCGCCGACCGCTCGGCGAGCAGCGGAGCGACACCGTGCCAGGTGACGGAGTTTCCGCCGAGGCCGTGCAGGAGCAGGACGTGACGCCGGTCGCCGCCGCGCCAACGCTCGGCGTGGAGCTCGAAGCCCCGCACTCGGAGCGTGGCGGACTCGGTCGCCTGCATGGACGCCCATCGTGGCACGCAGCCGGGTGCTTTGCGGCGCTGAAGTCGCGGGCGGATCCGGAACCGGTTCCAGACCAACGCGGACTCTGGCATGCTCCGCTCTTCCCCATGCGCTTCCCGGTCAGAGCCTCCTTCCCGTTCATGCTGGCGCTGGTTGCCGGCTGCTCGCGCCACCCTTCGGCCGCGCCGCTCGCGCCGTGTCCGCCCGCCCCGCCGGCATCGTGGCTCGACAAAAGCGCGTCAGCGGACGAGCGCGCGGCGCGTCTCGTGCGCACGATGACCGAGGCCGAGAAGCTCACGGTCGTGACCGGCTACTTCGGGGTGCATGCGGAATGGAACGCTTACCGCTTCGCCGAGGCGCGCCCGCAATCGGCGGGGTTCGTCCCAGGCGTTCCGCGCGTCGGGCTCACGCCCCAATGGCAGACCGACGCAGGCAGCGGGGTCGCGACGCAGGGAGCGGCGCCGCCCGAGCTCGAGCGCACGCTGTTGCCCTCGGGGATCCTCACTGCCGCCACGTGGGACCCGGCGCTCGCGGAGCGCAGCGGCGCGATGATCGGCAGCGAAGCGCGCGCCTCGGGCTTCAACGTGATGCTGGCGGGAGGGGTGAATCTGCTCCGCGAGCCCGGGAATGGGCGCAACTTCGAGTACGGCGGCGAGGATCCGCTGCTCGCCGGGACGATGGTGGGCGCCCTCGTGCGGGGCATTCAGTCGAATCACATCGTCGCGACCGTGAAGCACTTCGCGCTCAACGACCAGGAGAGCGGCCGGCGCTCGGTCAACGTCTTGATCGACGAGGGAGCCGCGCGCATCTCCGATCTGTTGGCGTTTCAGCTCGCGATCGAGCAGGGCAACCCAGGCTCGGTCATGTGCAGCTACAACCTCGTGAACGGCGTTCACGCCTGCCAAAACGACTGGCTCTTGAACGGCGTGCTCAAACGCGACTGGGGCTTTCGCGGCTACGTGATGTCGGACTGGGGAGCGCAGAGCAACACGGTGCTCGACGCGAATCACGGCTTGGATCAGGAGACGGGCGTATCGCACACCGGCGAGTACCAGTGGCTCGACAAGCTCGGGGCGGCCATTCGCGCTCGGAAGGTCGCGCCCGCGCGGCTCGACGACATGGTGCACCGAATCGTGCGCACGCTCATCGACAAGGGTGCTATCGACGCGCCCGTACGGCCAGCGCCCATCGATTTCGAAGCGCACGCCGCCGTGAGCCAAGCCGACGCCGAAGCCGGCATCGTGCTCTTGAAGAACGACGGCGTCTTGCCGCTCGGCGCGAGCGTGAAGAGCATCGCCGTCATCGGAGGTCACGCGGATCGAGGCGTCCTCACCGGGGGAGGCTCCGCCCAGGTGTACTCGCCCGGTGGGAACGCCGTACCGGGCCTCAGCCCCGAGCGCTGGCCCGGCCCGCCCGTGTACGCGCGCTCGTCACCGCTCGAGGCGCTCGCGAAAGAGCTTCCCGGGGCGACGCTCGCTTGGAACGAAGGGACCGAGCGAGCCGCCGCTGCCGCAGCTGCCGCGCGGGCCGACGTGGCGGTGGTGTTCGTCACGCAGTGGACGGCAGAGGCGTTCGATTTTCCGCTCACGCTTCCCGGTGAGCAGGACGCGCTCGTCGAAGCGGTCGCGCGCGCCAATCGACACACCGTGGTCGTGCTCGAAACGGGCGGCCCGGTGCTGATGCCCTGGGCCGAGCGCGTGAGCGCCGTCGTCGAGGCGTGGTATCCGGGAACGCGAGGCGGCCCGGCCATCGCGCGCGTGCTGAGCGGCGCCGTGAATCCCTCGGGACATCTCCCCGCCACCTTCCCGCGCAGCGTGGAGCAGTTGCCCCGGACCCGTATCGCCGGTGTCGGTGCGACGCCCGACATCGTCTTCGACGTTCGGTACGACGAAGGCGCGGCCGTCGGCTACCGCTGGTACGATCAAGGCGGGCGCGACCCCCTTTTCGCGTTCGGTCACGGGCTGAGCTACACGACCTTCGAGCGCGCCGGCTTCACGGCAGAGCTTCAATCCTCGGAGGTTCGGGTGGCATTCAGCGTGGCGAACAGAGGAGCGCGGCGCGGTCATGACGTGGCGCAGGTCTACGTTTCACCCGTCGCCGGCGGCTGGGAGTGCCCGAAACGGCTCGGCGCTTTCGCGAAGCTCGAGCTCGATCCGGGCGAGAGTCGCGCGGTCAATCTCACCGTAGACCCGCGCTTGCTCGCCGTGTGGGATAGCGAGAAGCAGGCGTTCAGGATCGCGGCCGGAGAGTATCGACTGACGCTCGCAGGCTCGGCACGTGATGCCAGGCAGAGCGTGACTCTCGCTCTGCCAACGCGGCTAATTCCCGCGGGCGCAGGGGCGCGCCCTTGAGCTACGGGAACGACGGACGGGAGTCCACGTGCCGGTGGTGACGAAGCCCTCGACGGCGCGCCGAGGCGACGAGCGCGTCGACGCTGATGGGCCCAGCGCCATGGGCGACGAAGAACAGCGCCACGAGCAACAACGTGAGCGGGTATTCCCACCCGCCATGCTCGGCGAAAGGCCCATTGTGGCGATGCGCGAAGTAGATCGCACAGCCCATGCTGAGCACCGGACCCAACGCGGCGAGCGGCGTCAGCGCACCGAGCACCAGGCCAATCCCACCGAAAAACTCGGCGAGAATGGCTAGATACACGGCAAGCCGCGGGTTCGGTACGTCGAGCGCGGCGAACGCGCTCGTGATCTGTGGAATATCGACGAGCTTCATCCAGCCGTGCGCGATGAGCAGACAACCGACGCCCACGCGTAAAAGCGTGAGCGCCAGTGTCGATGCTTTGCGCTCGCCCTCGACCTCGTAGATCTCGACGCGGCGCATGTCACACCTCTAGATGGGAGCGCGTCCCCGGAAGAGCAGCGCGATGACCGCGAGCACCAGGAACACGAAGAACAGGATCTTGGCGACCCCAGCCGCGCCGGCCGCGAGTCCCCAGAACCCGAACAGACCCGCCACGAGCGCGATGATGAAAAATACGGCAGCCCAATACAACATGGTTCGTCTCCTCGGAATGAGAGGCGACTTGGTCGAAACCAATACGCCGTTGACCACCGATGACTGCAACCGCCATGCCGCGCCGATCCGCAGCTGATTCCCGGACCTGACGTGGCTGGTTGGGGCAAGTTGCCTCCTCGACGCAGTTCGGCCTCCCCCCAGCGCAACGACTCCGTACGTGCGCGACGCGAGAGCCACCGCGGCTTGGAACCGCTCTTGCAATCGAAGCGCGCTGTTCGAAGCCGGAGGCTCCTCACATGCTGACGCTATTTTTCATTCTGCTGCTGATCGCGGCGCTGCTGTCCATTCCCGCTTGGCCCTACAGTCGCGGCTGGGGCTACTACCCGAGCGGCGGGCTGGGCGTGATCGCCATCGTGCTGCTCATCATCCTGTTCATGCGCTGACGCCGGCGGACCGCTGCGCTCACGCGCGGTCAGGCGACGCGCTGTCGCGAAACCTCCCGGAAAGCGCGAGCCAGGCGCTGCACGGCTTCCTCCATCTCCTCGACGGGAAGCGTCGAGAACGCGAGACGCATCGCAAATGGGCTCTTCGCGCCGTCGCGACGAAAGGCGCTCCCGGGATCGAAGCTCGTACCTTGAGCCAGCGCCGCGCGCAGCACCTCGACCTCGTCCCACGCTTCGGGCGTCGTGACCCAAAGCGAGAAGCCACCCTCGGGCGCCGCGAACCGGCACTCCGGAAGGAGTCGGCGTAGCGCCGCCATCAGCGCATCGGCGCCGCGCGCGTAACGCGAGCGCAGAGAATTCAGGC
>DASUGE010000144.1:0-6751 GCA_036274215.1 Polyangiaceae bacterium
ATCACGCCGAGGTTCTGGCGCGCGCCAAGTTCCGCACCAAGAAGGAAATCGCCACCTTGGTGCGGCGTCTGGCGCCGCTGCCGGGGGTACCCGATCGCGTGGAGCCTCTCGGCCCGGCACCGCTCGGAACACCGCGCGAGCCGACTTGGGCAGAGCTCGTCGAGTCGCTGTGTCCGCCCGTGCGGACGTTGCCCGCTGGCGAGCGACCCTGCGATCGGGTGGATGAGGCCGAGCGCGTCCAGGTGTCGAACGAAGGTGGCGCTCAATTCATGGGCGCCGAGATCGCCGAGCCCGCCGAGATCGCCGCGCCGGCTCGACGAGCCGCCACCGCTGTATCAAATGCAGTTCACGACCACGGCCGAGCATGCCGAGCTCCTCGAGCGCGCTCAGGCGCTCTTGTCGCACCGTGCTCCGAAAGTGAGCCTCGGCGACCTCCATCTGCAAGCCATGCGGCTCCTCGTGGAGGCACTCGAAAAGCAGCGCTACGGCTCGAAGGACGATGCTGACACCGCGCCCGAGCGCCCGAGAACAGACGGAGGCGAGGAGCCGACGAGGAGCTCACGAGCGCGCAGCGAGGTGGAGGCGCCGCGCCGGCGCGGTAGATACGTCCCGGCGAGACTCCGCCGCGCTGTTTTCGAGCGGGACGAGCGCCAGTGCGCCTACCTCGACGAGCGCGGTGTCCGTTGCCGCGAGACGGAGCGTCTCGAGCTCCATCACCTCGAGCCGTTTGCCCGCGGCGGCGCTCATCGACTCGAAAATTTGAGCTTGCGCTGCCAAGCTCACAACACCCTCGCCGCGGAGCAAGATTTTGGTCGCGAGCCTATCGCGCGGCGGCGGGACGGTTGCCGGCACGAGTCACTGCGTCGCGCGCTCTAACGGGCGGATAGTGCTCGCTGTAGAGCAGCGTGGCGATGGCTGCCCGCCTCGGCGAAGGTCATGGGCATGAACGCCTCGAGCTCGACATTCGGCGCCACCTTGAAGCCCGCACCGAGGATCCACCGGAAGACGTTCGCGTGCAGGGACGCCGGCTCGCTATGCCAATAGCCGAGCTCCCCGAACACGCGCGTGCTGCTCCGGCGACGCCGAGAGCCCAGCGCCGAGCTGGCCGTTCGGAGCCGCGAAGCGATTGGCCGTCGACCCCTCGGCGGCGCTGGCAGCCGCGCTCGCGCACATTACAGCTAGACCGACCAAAACCCCCTTGTTCATAGGTTTCCTCCCGGGTTCGCTCGTTTAGAACGAGCTGCCCAAGCCGACGTGAATACCCCAGAATTTCCCGCTGTCGAACGAGAAGCCGTAGGGCTCGTCGATGTTCAGGTCGAAGCGCGCCGTGAGAAAGAGCTTCTCGAAGTCGAAGCGCGCGTAGGGCTCGACGGCAAGGTACGTTGCCGAGCTTCCGCTGTCGGTCGGTAGCCACGCGAAGGGGACGCGCAGACCGAGCTGTGCCGTTGGCGTGAGGTAGTAGCCCACGCCGGGGGCCACCTGAATCGATAGTTCGGCGTCGGCGCCGTCAGTCGGAATATGGAGCCCGAGCGCGGCGTCACCCGCGAGGACGACTCGATCGATGGGGTACTCCACCCGTCCGGGCGCGACGATGCTCACGGTTTCCGGGCGGTAGAGGCCGATATCCTGGCCGCCGCCCGCCGGATGACCGAGAGCCGCGCCGACCGCCGGTCCGGGATCGTAATCTTTGTACCAAGGACCAAACTGGATCGCGCCGCCCGCCATGAAGCGCACCGGTCCGTCGAAGCTGAAGTAGTTGAGTCCGAGGTGCAGGTTGCCGACTCCGACCCCAGACTCGGATTGGTCCTGGTTCAGTGCGTCGAGGCCGGGCCCTCCGGTCGCCGTCACGCTGTAGCCGACGTTGCCCCAGCCAATCGGCAGCATGGCGACCAATTCGAGGTTCGGCGTGATCTTGTAGCCACCGCCCACGATGATCGGAATGACGTTGTAGTGGAACTCTGCGTCGACCGTGATTCCCCCTTCAGTCTCGGATTCCGACGTGGAAGCGCGCCCAAAGCCTAGCTCGACGAACGCGCGGCCCTTTTGCTCCGGCGAAGACGTGAGCCCCGCGCCGAGTTGCCCGTTCGGCGACGCAAAGCTCTCTCCGCCCGTCGAGGTGACGGGCGCCGCGCCGATGTTTCCGACGGCTCCTACGTTCGCTTCTTCCGCGTGGGCCCACTGGCTCAGGCACACGACCGCCAATCCGATTAGGGATGCTCTTATCAAAGCGCGTTCCTCCTCTAGGAACGCTCAGTATATGCGCGGAGGGGGAGCGTCGTACAAAGTCTTGAGCTTTTCTGAGTACGCGAGCGTGTTGCCCGCGGTAAAGGAAAGGCTCTGCACGAGCTTTCGCTCCGAGTCGAGCTCGTGGACGACGCCGGCGGCCGAGTAGGTGATGATGTAGTTGCCGTTGTCGAGGCGCTGCACGTCGCCGCCGAACATGACGGTTTGGCCGCCGTCGTACGTCCAGTTTTCGGTGATGGTCTTTCCGCCCAGGTCGATCTTCATGTCGTAGACGATCGAGCGCTGGCCGGCGTCGCCGTTGCTGAACACGAGGATCTCGTCGGCGGAGAGCGATTGCACGGCGTGCTGGTGCACCCAGTTCGTCGGGCCCGTGAGCGTCGCCATGTCGCCGTTGGCGACCCAAATCACCTCGCCCGTGCGCGTGATCTTGGCGATGGTCGAGGACTGCCAATCCGAGAAGAGGAGCGACTTGTCGCCGTCGTAATACGAGACGTAGTTGAGGTGACACATCGTGCTGCCCGTCACCTCCTTCGCGTTGATGACCGACTTCAGCTCCTCGGTCTCGGGATTGAAGTCGAGGATCTCGTCACAATCGCCTTGGACGTGACCGATCAGCGCAACGTGACCGTCGGGAAGCACGGCGAGATCGTGCGTGGTGTTGGGCAGGCTCCACTTCTCTTCCTTCATGCCGTCCAGTGTGACGCGCTTGATGATGCCCGTGCCGTTCGTCTGCGCCGTGTTGCGGATCCACATCTTCTTGCCCGTGAGGTCGAGGCGCGTGCGGATGATGTCGACGTCGCCCGGGTACCACCAGACGATGTCGCCGTCGGCGTCGAGGATGAACGCAGGGCCGTCGTTGTTCATGCCCCAGCGCTCCGTGACGAGGAAGCCGCCGGTCACCTTGTCGGGTTGCGGGGTTTCGATCGTGGGCATGCCCATGCCGTTCGGGACCGGTCCCGTGTGGAGGACCTTGTCCTCGCTCATGCACGTCTCGCTGCCGGCCTTGGCGACGACGCGGTAGTGGTAGTCGTGCTCGGTCTTCATCCCGACCAGGATCGTGCGGTACATCGGCTCCGCGAGATCGACGGGGGCCGTATACTGGTAGGTCGTGTCGAGGCCGAACTGGATCGACGCGCTGTCGAGCTGGGGTCGATCGACCGACCACTCTACGATGGCGACGGCCGAGATCTTGTCGCTCAGCGTTTGAGTGATCGTGAAGGTGCAGCTGCCGACGGGAGCGGTGCCGCCGGCTGCCCCTGCGCCACCCGCGGGCATCCCCGCCGACCCGCCCTGCGTGCCGGACCCGGCGCTGCCGCCCATGCTCGCGCCGCCCGTGCCGGTACCCGCCGAGCCTCCGGTTGAGCCGCCGGCGCCGCTGGTGCCGCCGCTCCCGCCCGTGCCGGACCCGGCGCTTCCTCCCGCTGACATCCCCGCGGCCGCGGACATCCCCGCGCTGCCGGACGTCCCCGCCGAGCCCCCGTTTTGATTCTTGCTCCCGCTATCGTCGCCGCTGGACGAGCAGCCGGTGTAGAGAGCGGTAAAACCCAATAAAGTTATGCCGGTACTGGCCAAAAACAAGGCGTGCTTCATCGCGTCTCAATAGTAGCCGCACGCCAAAAACGTGGTCCGTCTACTATTCCGATGGAGTGATGCGAGAATCTGCTGGTCAGCCTTCGCCGCGCTTGATGCCGTAGGCGCGGATCTTCTTGTGCAGGTTCGTGCGCTCGACGCCGAGCGTGACCGCCGCTTTCGAGACGTTCCACTCCGCGTCCTTGAGCGTGTCGATGATGTAGCTCCGTTCCGCGGCCTCGCGATGCTCGCGCAGCGTGAGGCGCTCGCCCGGCCGCGGGCGCGACACGACGCTCGGCTCGTCGTCGTTGTCGTCGTCGAAGGGGCTCGTGTGCGGGTCTTCCGGCAGATCGGCCACGGTGATGATGTCGCTCGCGAGGATCGCCGCGCGCTCGACCACGTTCTTGAGCTCGCGCACGTTGCCGGGGAACTTGCGCCGGACGAGCGATTCGTTGACGGACGCATCGATGCGCTTGGCCTTGAGCCCGTTCTCCTTACAGAAGGAGCTGATGAACGCTTCGGCGAGGAGGGGAATGTCCTCGCGCCGCTCGCGGAGCGCCGGGCACTTCATCGGGAACACGTCGAGGCGGAAATAGAGGTCCTCGCGGAAGTTTCCGGCCGCGACCTCCTTCGTGAGATCCTTGTTAGTCGCGGCGAGCACGCGCACGTCGACGTTGACGATCTGCTCGGAGCCGAGCCGCACGATCTCGCCATTTTGTAGGGCGCGCAGCACCTTGGCCTGCGCGACGAGCGCCATGTCGCCGATCTCGTCGAGCAGGAGGGTGCCGCCGTGTGCTTGCTCGAAGAAGCCGCGCTTGCGCGCTTGAGCCCCCGTGAACGCGCCGCGCTCGTGCCCGAAGAGCTCGCTCTCGATCAGCTCGCGCGGGATGGCCGCGCAGTTGACGCGCACGAACGGCTCGTCGCGCCGCGGGCTCAGGCGGTGGATCGCGCGGCTCACGAGCTCCTTGCCGGTGCCGCTCTCTCCCGTGATGAGCACGCTCGCGCGCGTGGGGGCGACGCGATCGATCTGCTGGTAAAGGCGCTGCATCGACGGGCTCGTCCCGATCATCTCGTAACGGGCCTCGAGCTCGGCTCGCAGCTGCGTGACGGCGCGCGTGAGGCGCGCGGTGCGCACGGAGTTGCCGACGCTCACGAGCACGCGCTCGCGGCTGAGCGGTTTCTCGAAGAAGTCGCTCGCGCCGAGCTTGATCGCGAGCACGGCGTCTTGCACGGTCGCGTGTCCGCTGACGACGATCACGGGCAGCTCGCGCGTGGCCTCCTCCGCGCGCAGCCGCTCGAGCACCTGGATGCCGCCGATCCCGGGCAGCTTCAAATCCAAGATGCACAGATCGATGGGCTGCTTCGCCTGCGCGAGGAGCTCGAGCGCCTGCTCGCCTGATTCTGCCTCGAGGACTTTGTAGCCGTCGCCGTCGAGCACCATGCCCAAGGTGCGCCGGATGTTTTTTTCGTCGTCGCAGATCAGGACCGTGATGGGTGCTGCGGCGAGTTTTTGGTCTGGAGTTTCTTGGGTCATGGGGATCGGCGGGGTGATGGCGTCAGTGGCGACGGGCCAAAAGGGGTCCACCGGCCTCGCCGGTTCCTCCCGGACCCGGACCCGAGGGACGCTTCCGTCCTCCGTGCGACCGGTCGATTGTCTCGTCCTCCAACACCAAGCCGCACTTTATCGCGAACGCGAGGTCGCGAGTGAGTTGTGTGCAAAGCGCGCTCGGAGCGCGTTTCGCCGTCGAATCTCAGTCCACGCGGGCGGGTGCCGGAGTCGGTACGGCGGGGGTCTGGGCCGGCGCGGCCGGGGAAGGCGGCTTGGACCCGGGCGGTGGGGGGCCGAGGACGGCGAGGAAGCGGCGGGCGGCTTCGACGAAGGGGCTCGCGGGGTACTCGTCGAGGACGCGGGAGAGGGTGGCGCGGGCCTTCTCGCGCTCCTTCTGCTTCATGTACGTCTCGCCGAGCAGGACGAGCGCCTCCGGCTCGAGCCCGGAGTGGTCGAAGGCGGAGAGGGCGTGCTCGCAGCGCGCGACGGCGGCCTCGAACCGGCCGCGACCGAGGTAGAAGCGAGCGACGTAGAGCTCGTGGCGAGCGAGCAGGCCCACGACCACGGCGCGCATGTAGCGGAGCTCGTCGGAGAAGCGGCTCTGCGGGAAGTCGGCGAGGAATTGGCGGATGCTGACGAGCGCGTCGTTCACGGCGGCGAGATCGCGTTCCTCGAGCGGCGGCATCATCACCGACTGGCTCACCGATTCGTACTGCGCTTTGGCGACCCGGTAGCGCGCGTACGGGACCTCAGGATCGTTCGGGTAGTCGTGGACGAAGGTTTTGTAGCCCGTCACCGCTTCCGAGTACTTGTCCTGCGCGAGATCGGCGTCGGCGAGGCGGAGCTCGGCGAGGCGCGCGTAGCGGCTGTAGCCGTATTTCTTCTTGAGGTCGTTCAGCGTCTCGGCCGCGCCCTCCCAGTTCTCCGCTTCGATGGCGCGGACGCCCTGCTCGTACTTGGCGCGGGCGTTCTCCGCGTACTCGAGCGCGCTCTGTGGGGCGCGCTCCTCGCCCACGCAGGCGAGCGCGGCGGGAGCGAGGACGAGGGCGACCAAAATGCCTCGCGGCGCTCGAAGGAAGGGCGAAACGCGCATGCGCGGCCACCTCGGTAGCCCCTGGCGGCCTCGAACGCAAGCGGTGGGTGCTCGATAATCCGCGGCTTTTGGGCGCGCCCCCAACGATTCCGACTAGCCGCGGCGCCCGTCCCCCGGTAGATCCCCGGGGCGAATGGTCGACAAGGTCCCCATGACGCCCGGCGGGGCGCAGAAGCTTCGTGACGAGCTCGTGCGTCTCAAAGAAGAGCGCCCGAAGATCTCGCGCGAGATCGGGATCGCGCGCGAGCACGGCGACCTCAGCGAGAACGCCGAATACCACGCGGCCAAGGAGCGCC
>DASUGE010000145.1:0-5962 GCA_036274215.1 Polyangiaceae bacterium
CTCGTCGATGTCAGCAAGCTTTAGCGTATCGACGCCGCCGTACGCGTTCAACACGATTGCCTTCATGGGGATTCATCTCCGGCTCGCGAATCTCCGAGTTGCTCCGCCGGGCGAACCGCCAGCAGCAACTTCCACGCCACGGCGCGGCGCGGCGTGGCGTAATCTCCTCGCGCCACGTCAGTTGCGAAGGGGTGGCCGTGCGACCTTTTGCCGCGACGGGGCACTCGTGCGCTCCCGCATCACCGCGTTCGACGTCGCGTCGCTCGGGCTACCACGCCCGGCGGGGCGCTCGTCGTGCGGTCTTGCGAGCTCGCGCCGAAGCCGCGGATCCGGGCGGCGGCTTGCGCGCCTGCTGGTCATTCCCGTCGCGATCCGCCGGGTGGCGTGGGTCGACTTGATACGTGTCGTCCACCACGGCTGATTGACTTCGGCCGGGCGGACGCGGGGATTGGTCAGCTTGCCGGCCTCGGGCACGAGCTTCTTCGATGCCATAAGCTTCCTCAGGCTCAGCTAGCGGTAGCGCCAAGCGCGGCCGCCGCCCGAGACCAGGTGGATGAGTGCCACGAACAGGGCCGCTCCGATGATCGACCACAGGATGGGAAACGGATGGTGATCGACGCTCACGACGAGCAAATCCGGCATCCTGAAATACGCGGCGATGAAGGAGCCCAACAGGGCGCCCACGAAGCCGACGGCGATCGAGACGATGAGGCCGCCGGCCGTTCCACCGCCGATCGCTCGGCCGATGGCGCCGCACACCCCGGCAATCAGAAGGAGGATGATGAGTCCGGTGATCGTGATGGTCATGGCGGTTACCTCATGAAATGGTTTGCTTGTTGGTCGCTGCAGGCGGCAGGCGATCCCGGCCCCACGGATCGCCCTGAATGGATTCCGTATGAAGCGCGCAGCGCCATTGCCCATTGCGCCGCACCCACGTGGAGGCTTCCGCTGCCTCGATCGTGACCTTCTTGCCGTCGATCGACACTTCCTCGGTCATCGTGTAGGCGAGGATGGCCACGTCGCTCGTCAGGAGGCGCACTTCGGCGTCGGGATCGAGCTCGATCCTGCGGATGTGATAGCTGGTGTCCCGCATCATCTGCTCGAAGACGTGCCGGTCGACGCTCATCTTGCCGCTCGAGCCCGCCACGATGCAGGGGAACTCCGTCAGCTTGGCGGCGGCCCCCACGTCACGATCTTGCATCGCTTGCCAATATTGGCGTTCGAGCTCCAAAAGCTCCGCTTCGATGGTGTTCGGTTTCATGGCGTTCCTTCTAGGACGGCGAATCAGAACGGCTTGCTGCTCATTCGATCGGCTCGAGGCCTTCGTCGGCGAGCCAACGCGCGTAGCGGGCCTTGCGTGCCTCGATTTCGGCGGGGGTCAGCGGCCGCTCGAACGGGCGAGACGGCGCGGTGCGCGCCGGAGCGGGCGTGGTGGGTGCCGGGGCCGAACCGGCCGAAGGCGCAGAGCTCGGGGCAGCAGCGGGGGCAGCGTCAGAGGCGGGCGCCACTCCGGCGTCGAAGTCATTGGCAAGAACCGGAGCAGCGGCAGGCGGGGAGACCTCGGCAGGCGGGGAGACCTCGGCAGGCGTGGAGATCTCGGCAGGCGCGGAGACGTCGGCAGGATTGGAGAGGTCGGCCGAAGGAGCCGCAACGGGCGAAGCGGGCGCAGGAGCAGGGGCCGGAGCCGTCGCCCGAGCGGTGAGGGCTTCGATGCGAGCCGCACCATGACGGGCGGACACGGCCGCGCGCTTGCCGAAGGCCAAGGCCGCCACCCCTAGCGTTGCGAGGATCCCGAGGACGCCGAGGGCTTGGGCGAGGTGCCGACGGCGGCGGCGAGTCGCGCCAAGCGTCGCGACAGGCGCGATGGAGCCCTCGTTCGCGTTCATGTCGAAGGGGACGGTGGGGACCACACTCGTGTCGGCCGGATCCTGGCCGTGAGCGAGGTACTCGCTGAGCGCGGCGCCGAGCGAGGCCGCGCTCGGGAAGCGCTCGTTCGCGTCCTTCTCGAGGCAACGGGCGACGATCGCTGCGAGCTCGGGGTCGAGATCGGGGCGCAGCTCCGAGAGCGGCGTCGCCGGCGTCGCGAGCACCTTGGCGCACACCTCCGGCACCGTCTCGCCGTCGAAGGGACGGCGACCCGTCAGCATCTCGAACAGGACGACGCCCAGTGACCAAAGATCGCTGCGCGCGTCGACATGCGCGGCGTCGAGCATCTGCTCGGGCGACATGTACCAGGGGGAACCAAGACTCTGGCGAGCGTCGGTCAGCGTGGTCACGCCCTCCGTAATCTGCTTGGAAATGCCGAAATCGAGGATCTTGACCGCGAAACGACCGTCGGGGCGGCGCACGAGAAACGTGTTCGCCGGCTTGATGTCGCGGTGCACGATACCGCTGCGGTGCGCTACCTCGAGCCCCTCGGCGAGCTGGATGGCGATGTTCACTGCGTCCGCCGTCGGGAGCGCGCCATGCTCTTCGAGGTAATCGCCGAGCTCGAGCCCTTCGAGCAGCTCCATCACGAGGAAGGGCTCTCCCGTCGCCAGCTGGCCTACGTCGTGAACGCGCGCGATTCGCTCGCTGCGCAAGAGCGCCGCGCGCCGTGCCTCGTTGAGGAAGCGACGCACGAACTCCTCGTCCGCCGTGAAATCCGGGCGAATCAGCTTGATGGCCACGGGCGTTCCGAGCCCGATGTGCGTCGCGCGACAGACGACACCCATCCCGCCGGTTCCCAGCGGCTCGTCGACGCGGTAACGGTCGCCGAGCACTTGACCCGGAACGACCGGAGTGAGGCGTTCGGCTTCGCGTTGCGGGTCAGTCACGAGGGACTGGTCTAAGGTCATGGCGGGCACCCGAGCGCCTGAAAAGCAGCCGCCGTGCCAATTCCAAAACCGCCCCTGGCGAGCGGCCGCCGCCCCCGCACGGGCCGCTTCGTCACGCTGCGATGAGGCAACGTGCCCCAAAGGGGCGCTTTCCGCCTCCCCGTCGAGCACGTGGACCGCGGGAGCGAACCCGTGCCCGGCACCGTGCTTGCAACTCGAGTCGACATGATGAGCCACGACGTATCGACCTCGGGCGACGGGCTTCCGCGCGTCGACCCGCGAACTCAAGCCGCGTGCATGGAGGCCTGTGCGGCCTGTGCGCTCGCCTGCAACGCGTGCGCGGACGGCTGCCTCGCCGAGCGCGACATCGTGCCTTTACGGCGTTGCATCCAACTCGACCTCGACTGTGCCGCAATCTGCAGCGCCATGGCGAATCTCCTGTCACGCGGCAGCGACTTCGACCCCCGCATCTGGCGCGCGCAACTCGAAGCATGCGCGCGCGTGTGTGCGGCGTGTGACGCGGAGTGCTTGCACCACGCCGACCATCACGCGCACTGTCGGCTGTGCGCCGACGCATGCCGCCTGTGCGCCGAACGTTGCGGCGCGCTACTGCGGGAGCTACCCGACACTCACGGGGAAACGCACGTTCGCCCGGGACAGGGGGACGACCACCCCTCGACTCGCTGGCCCGCGCCTTCGGCACGAGAGCACTAGAGCGCGCGTCAGCGGCCTTACGTAGGCGAACGCCGTTGCGCGAAGGCGAAGAGGCGCGCGGTCCTGGCCAATAGATCCGCCGCAGACTCGTCAGGCGGGTTCGACACGGAGTCGAAGTGACACAGGACGCCGCTCGGCTCTTCGGCGCGCACGGCCAGCGGAACGCCGACGAAGGCACGCATGTCGGGATGTGCTCGTCCCCGTGGAAGGTCCGTGAGCGCGTCCTCGACCACGACCGCCCGCCCCTCTTCGAGCACGAGGGCGCAGGGCGTTTCCTCGATCATCACGTGAAACGGGAACGGGTCAGAGAACGGCCATTTCCGGTCGTACGTCCAGACGCTGCGGAGCGCCGCGCCCTCGGTCCGTAAGAGAGCGCTATACCGGTAGTGGCTGCTCACGTTCAACAGGGCAAGCAAATGCCGGTAGTCGTGGCGCGCGAGGCTTTCGGACATCTCGTCGAGCGACGGCATGACGAAGGGGTCCACCGTCTTCGGGCCGTCCACGATGGAGCAGATCGCGTCGAGCACCTCTTCTGGCCGCACCGGCTTGAGCAGGCACTTCTCGAAGCCGTCCGGTCGGGCCTGGACACGACTCAGCAGATTGCGATTCGTCGCGAGCGCGAGCGCCGGCACCTTGGCGCACTCTGCCGAGCCGCGCAGCTCGGTGAGCAGCGCCTCACCCGGAAGATCGGGGAGCTCGAGCTCGGTGACGAGCGCGTCGGGTAAGGTCTCGCGGGCACCCCAAGCCGCCCGCATCGCGTCGGGAGCGACGAAGCAGCGCGCGCCCTGGCGCCGCAGCTCGAGACTCAAGACCTCGCTCACCGTGGAGTCCGGGTCGGCGATCACGACCGTGCGGTCGGCCAAGAGCATACCGCCTGCAACGCTGCGACAATGCGCCCCGGCGGATCAAAGTTTGTACAAAACTCCGCGTAGCTACTTCTTGCGGGAGCGTGGGTGTTTTGAGGCGGTCTGGCGCAGGACGTCGCGATCCGCCGCACCCACGATCCACGCGACGTTCTTGCCGTGGCGTGTGAGTTTGATGCGCTGTCCGTTGCGGGCTTGCGCGAGAATATCGGCAAAATTGTGCCGCGCTTGAGCGACCGGAATGGGCAGACTCTTTACACTGCTTCGCATGCCCCAAAAGGGAGCAAGAACGGGGCCACTCGAGCCTCGCCGCGCGTTCCAGCCGCGACCGATCGCTCGCCGCGCTGCGCACTTTTCGGGGCGGCGGGTCGGGCCATTGAACCCTGGCTCACGCCGGGCTTAGATGGGAGCTTCATGGCGCAACCGGAGGCCGAGGCCGCGGCACCCGACGAGGCGAACGAGGCGGACGAGAACATACCGCTCAGCACGGCGGCGCCGTCGCTGCAGCGGCCCTCCGCTTATCGCCCGATCGGTGAGCGTCCGAGCTCGATACCGCCGCCCACGGAAGAGGATATCTGCGGCGCCATCGCCGACGTGATGCTGGCGGCTGCCCTGGCGGACGGCGACGCGTGCGACCGCGAGCGCCGCGCCATGCGCCGTATCTTTCGGCGTCTGCTCGAGACCGAGATCTTGCCGGACTGGCTGGACGCACGCCTGCGCGTGGAGCCGAAGCCGCGCGATCTCGACGCGTCCATGGCGCGGCTGCGCCGCCTGCCGCTCGAGCAGCGCCGCCACGTCGTCGAGCTGGTGCGCGAGATCTGCGACGCCGACCATGTGTACGACCTCCACGAGGAGCGCTTCATCCTCGGCCTCGTACTCGCGCTGTCGCTCGCGCCGGAGCATGCCGACGATCTCACCGTGCGGACGGGCGGGGGCATCGACGGGCCGTGGAAGCGGGCGCTCGATGTCGTCGTGGCTTGTGTGGTGCTGCTTTTCGGCTGGCCCATCCTGCTCGCGTGCGCGATCGCCGTGAAGCTGAGCTCGCCGGGCCCCGTGCTGTTCGCTCAGCGCCGTTATGGGCGCGACGGGACGGTGATCCGCGTCTTCAAGTTCCGCAGCATGCGCGTCACGGAGGACGGAGCGAAGGTGCTGCAGGCCACCAAGGGCGATCCTCGCGTCACGCGCGTGGGGTCGTTCCTGCGCAAGAGCTCGCTCGACGAGCTACCCCAGATCTTCAACGTGCTGCGCGGCGACATGTCCGTCGTGGGACCGCGCCCGCACGCCGTGGCGCACAACGAGCATTACCGCGAACAGATCCTCGAGTACATGCTGCGCCACAAGGTGAAGCCGGGCGTCACCGGCTGGGCCCAGGTGAACGGCTGGCGCGGCGAGACCGATACCCTCGAGAAGATGATCGAGCGCGTCGCGCACGACCTCCACTACATCCGCCACTACAGTTTTTGGCTGGACTTGAAGATTCTAGTGCTCACGCTCTTCGGCAAGAAGACTCGCCTCAACGCGCACTGAAATCCCGCTTCGGGAATCACTCCCGAGGCTTGTCCGGAACGA
>DASUGE010000146.1:0-5208 GCA_036274215.1 Polyangiaceae bacterium
CGCAAGCTCCGCAGGGGTACCGCGAACCTCACCGCCGCGCGAGGGCCAGCTGACGACAGCACTCCGAAATCGAGCAGGCTCGTGAGGACCCGGCGCGCGGTCCGGGGAGGCAAGCCGGTCATCGCCGTGAAGCGAGCGCGCTCGACTGCTCCGAAGATCGCGACGTAGTGCAATGCCTCGAGTGCCTCGTTCTTGACCACCGACTTTTCGCTGCCGATCTGCCACGGGTGGGCCTCGAGCCAAGAGAGCAAGTCGCGCAGCCGGTCCTTGAGTGCTTCGAGGCCGAGCAGCTCTCGCATGAAACGAGCCTGCTCGAGGCACACGTCGAGCAGCCACCTCGCGAATGCCACGAGGCCTTCCTGGGAAGGCGGTCCCCGGCCGTCCAAGTCGTTGCGCCGCTCGAGATCGGCGTTGTTCAGTCGTGCGTAGTAGCCCTCGTGGTCGCGGGCCATGCCACGGAGTGGCGACCAGATGCCGTGAGTGAGGCCGAGCGCCGTCAGAACGAGATGGGTGTGGAGGCGCGCCGTACGGCCGTTGCCGTCCAAGAAGGGATGCACCCAGGTCAACCGGTGATGCGCGCACGCGGCGGCGACGACGGATTGCTCGAGGCCGGGAACCATCGCGTACGCCGCCTGCCATTCTTCGAGCAGCGTCGGAATCTCCCGGGGTGGCGGAGCAAGATGATTGCCTGCCGTAACCTGAGTCTCACGCCACGCGCCTGGTACGACCATGGCGCCTGCATGGTGCTTCCGATCGGCCTTAGGAAGGCGCCGATAGAGGTCGGCATGGATGTGCTTGACGTACTCCGGTGCGTAGAGCGCGCCGCGTTCCGGCGGCAGCGCGGCTTCGAGCGCCGCTTCCGCTTCGATGTGGGCGACCGCGAGGCGCTGCTTGCGCGCAAGCTCGCGATCGGCGTCGAAGCTCTGCGTGAGCGCGCGTTCGATGTCTACGGGACGCGTGTGCTGACCCTCGATGCGATTCGAGTAGTAGCTGTTCATCGAGCGCAGCAACGGTCCGAGCGCGTCACCAAGCCCCCGCGATAGAGCCTCCAGTCGATGGCCTTCCGCCACGAGATCCGCTGCTTGCTCGAGTAGCCCTCCGCTTGCACTCTCTGCGGGCAGGAGCGGCTGAAACCGACGCGGTAGAGCCGGCGAAATCAAAGCCATGGACGCCTCCATGGACACTAGCATGGACACATTGGTGGACAGTTCTTGGCCCGTCCTACGTGTGCTTAACTATTGGAAATAGTTGTATATTTAGAATTGTGAAAAAAGGAATCGGCCTGTCGTCTGGACAGATCCGCGTCTACTCGATCGGCAGAATCTCCATCTTCGCCCACGGCTTGTCCGCCCCCTGCACCGCGAACGGCGCCAGCGCGCGCGCCATGTCGAGCAACTGTGCCGGCAGCAATGGCGGTGTGCTCGCGTGCGCGCCTGCCGCACCGATGAGCGTCCCGAGGAAGCTCGACTCGTTCGGGAGCTCGACGATGGGCGCATCCGCCGGCAGGTTGGCGAGGCGGCGCGCTTCGGCGAGCGCTTGGCGCAAGCCGCCAATCTCGTCGACGAGCTTGCGCTGGAAGGCTTGCTCGCCCGTCCACACGCGGCCTTGGCCGACGGCGTCGACGGCGGACTTCGGGAGCTTGCGGCCTTCGGCGACGCGCGACAGGAACATGTCGTAGAACTGAGCGACCTTGTGCTCGAGCTCGGTGTGCTCGTCGGCGGTGAAGGGGCGGAAGATCGATTCGGCGTCGGCTTTGGGGGCCGTCTTGAAGACTTCGACGCTGACGCCGATCTTGCGGAGGAGCTCGGCGATGTCGGCTTTGCCGTAGAAGATGCCGATGCTGCCGGTGATGCTGAGGGGGTTCGCGTAGATGCGCGTGGCGGGGGCGGCGATGTAGTAGCCGCCGCTCGCGGCCGCGCTGCCCATGCTGACGATGATGGGCTTTACCTTCGCGGTGAGCTGGACCTGGCGCCAGATGACGTCGGCCGCCATGGCGGAGCCGCCGCCGGTTTCGATGCGAAGAACGATGGCGCCGATGCGCGGATCCTCGCGGAGCTGCTTGAGCGAGTCGGCGATGGTGTAGGAGCCGACGAGCTTTACGCCGAGGAGCGGGATGCTCTGGCTGCGGCCGTCGACCATGTCGCCGTCGACGTAGACCATGCCGATGCGTGAGCCGGTGCCGAAGTCGCCGGGGTCGCGGATGGCGCGATCCTCGTCGTCGACGACGCGCAGGGGGTAGCCGACGAGCTTGCCGGCTTCGGCCTCGATCTGGTCGTCGAAGGCGTAGCCGTCGACGAGGCCCGCCGCTTTGGCTTCGTTCGCGATGAAGGGGCCCTTGGCGATGCGCTCGCGCAAGGCCTCCGGCTTCATGTGGCGGCCCACGGCGACGCCCTGCACGAAATGGCGCTCGAATTGCTGCAAAAGGTCGATCTTGTCGGCCTTCGCGACCTCGCTCGAGTCTTCCCGCGTGAACATCTCGGGCGCGCTCTTGTGGGCGCCGATGCGCACGAAATCGGCGCGAATGCCGAGCTTGTCGAGCAGGCTCTTGATGTAGAAGTAGCGGGTCTTGAGGCCCGCGAAGCGGATGCCGCCGGCGGGGTTGATGATGATGCGGTTCGCCGCCGCGCAGGTGTAGAGCGAGGCGCCGTCCGCGTCCTCGAGGTGGCAGAGCACCTTCTTGCCGCGCTGGCGCAGGTACCAGATCGCGTCGCGCAGCTCCGCGACGTGGGCGAACGAGCCGGCGGGCGCCGTGCGCACCTCGAGCACGACTTCCACCGCGTGCGGCTCGTCGTCGGCGATCGACCAGAGGCGACGCAGGAGCGCCGTGTGCTCGCGCGTGCTCGGCGTGTCCTCCAAACGGACGCGCACCGCGTACGCGGCCGGCTCCGTGCCCGTCGGCTCACGGAAGCCGCGGAATGCGACGTCGAGCAGGAGATTCGCGCCCGGGTGCTGCGTCGCCGAGCGGCCGAGGCCGTTGCCGAACGCCGTGCCGGCCGCAAGCTCCATGCCGCCGCCCACGTCGTTGAACGCGAACGCCATCTGCACCGAAGCGAGCCAGGAGGGATCCTCCCCGTTGCGCGCGTCGGGGTTGCGCAGCGAGAAGTCGCCGCGCACGCGTCCGAGCTCCGGAATATCGACGCCGAGCGTGCCGCGCGGGATCCAATACGGGTTGTAGGCGTCGACGTACTTGGCCTCGACGCCGAGCTCGACGTAGCGCTTCGCGAACGGGCGGAGCGCGAAGCCGAAGTCGTAGGCGCGCGGGATGTGCCCGCCGGCTCCCGTCGACGGCGCGTTCAAGTCGTGCCCCACGACGCTGATGCCGAACTGGTTCACGGGGCGCACGGTGTAGCCGAGCGACCAGGAGCCCATGCCGGCGAGCTTCTCGTTCTCGGAGTAGAGGTGCTGGAAGGAGGCGCCGAATGCGACGGAGGGCGCGGGGGACCAGGCCATGGCGCCCGTGAGCCACTGGTAGTTCGAGCGGGCGCCGTAGCGCGCGTTCGGATTCTCGGCGGGCGGATCGATGAGGTCGAGCCGGAGGCCGAGGCCGAGGTTCAAGAGATTGATCGGGATCGTCAGCGCGAAGGCGTGGCCCTGCCAAGGAACGACGGCGAGGTCGTGAAGGAACGTTCCCTGCCAGCGCAGCTCCCAGCTCGGGATCAGCGCGACGTTCGCGGGATTCAGGACGATCGAGCTCGAATCCTGGTCGGAGACGATGCTGCGACCGAAGGCCGGGAGCGGCGTCGGACGATCGTCGGGAACTTGCGCGCTACCGAGCGATGCCGTGGCGAGAGCACCGAGCACGATGCTCGCGAACCGGATGGTACGGCGGCTCTTCACGCGAGGATCCCCCGCGCGCGGACCACGAGCTCGATCTCGCTTCGTCGGCGCTCGAGCTCTTCCGGATCCTTCACGGGGAGGAAGCGCGCACTCTCTCCGGTGCGCGGCAGGCGCAGGTAGACGGTCGAAAGCACGTCGGTGATCTCGTTGACGATGCGCTCGAATTGAACGACTGGGACGCCGTCGACCTTCTTCTGAACGGCGAAGAAGCGCCAATCCATCGCCAGGTCGCGCAGCGCGGGAGCGCTCACGTGGAACGTGTTGGTGTTGAAGACGCGCACGGTCGAAGGATCGAAGCTCGGCGGGATCCGAAACTCCTCGAGCACGCGCAGCTTGCCGTCGACGCGCACGGGAATGCCGCCGCGATCGTCGGCGAGCTTGTCCACGACCTCCGACGTCACGTCGCGGCCGTGCGCGAGGTGGAAGCCGACGAGCGCGGGATCGACGGTGCCGCCCAAGTTGTCGAGGTTCGCGATCAGCAGCAGCTTGCCGCCGCGCGCGACGAAGCGATCGAGCAACCCGCTCTGCTTCAAGGCGTCCGGGAGATCGCCGTGGCCCGGCGCGTGCTCGCTTGGCTGGCCCGCGGCGTCCAAGAAGAGCTCGCCGTGCGACGTGAGGCGGAGCGAAAGGTGCTGCGCGAACGTCGCGATGCGTTCGCCGTCGCGTCGAGCGCCGAGCGCCGAGCGAATGCCGGCGTCCGTCGCCGCGCTCGTCATGAGCCAGAGCGGCGGCGCCACGCCGTAGCGCTTCTCGAGCGACGCCATCTCGGCGAGGCGGAGATCGAGGAACGTCTTGCCCGGGAGCGCCTCGACCAGGGCCTTCACCACGCCGCCCATGCGCGTGGCCATGCCGCCCGCGAGCACGATGAGCGCGACCTCACCGGCGCGGAGCGCTGCTTCGCCCCGCTGCACGAGCTCCCGATAGGCGGGGCTGTTCGGGTCCGGCAGCTCGACGACATCGCCCGCCGCCGGCGGCTCGATGCGTCCCGTGACGAGGCCGCGATCGACCTCCCCACGAGCGAGAGCGGCGCCGAGCCGCACGAGGCGCGCATGATCGAAGCCGTATTGCTGGAGGCGCGCCGTGACCTCCAGCGGAAGCGTTGCAAGCTGTTCCGCGAGCCCGGACATAGGGCGCCGACAGTAGCAGAAAAGGGTACGCTTGGAGGGTGTCGTCGGCGTACGAGGTCGGCATCGGGAAAGCCCTCGAGCTCGTGCTTGGGGCACGGCGCCTCGGCACCGAGACGTCACTCGCGGAGCCGACCGTGGAGCTCGCGCGGGTGCTCCTCGAGGCGAGCCATGCGGGCGCCGAGCCGAACGAGCGCGAGCGAGCCGCACGGCTTTCGGCCCTGCTGGTCGATCCGATCGGCCAGGC
>DASUGE010000147.1:0-9095 GCA_036274215.1 Polyangiaceae bacterium
AGCGCGCTCGCGAGCGGCTCACCGACGTGGTCGGCCGCGCAGACGCGAACGAGCTCGACGTCCGGATGCTGCAGCAGCCGCCGGACGAGCTCCGCGCCGGCAAACCCGGACCCGCCGAGCACGCCAGCGCGGAAGCGCTTCATTGGTCTTCACCGCTCAGAACGATGGGGATCCAGAGCGCGCGCACCTTGACCATGCTGCCACGTCGCGAGTAGCCGGCAAGCCCGAACAGGATGTTCCACCAATGCCCGTCGGGCGTCGCGCCGTAGCTCAGCGCGGGGAACACGTGCACTTCCCAGTCGGTGCCCGCCGAGCGGCGGACCTCGTGATAGTAGACGTTGCCGACGAGCTGCGAGACGTCCTTGTCCGTGGCAAAACGCCAGTACGCGGGGAATACGACGGTCGCGCGCGATTTCGGGTCCGCGAAGTCCCAGAAGATCGGCGCCACGACGGTGTGCGTGCTCGTCGCGTCGCGACCAAGATAGAGGATCGGGTGGAAGTTCGTCGCCCAGCCGCGCACGTCGTGGGTGTGCTGGAAGAAGGGCGTGATGAACGTCGTCTCGCTCAGGCCGTAGCGTTGGCTGTGCCCGTAAAACGGGAACAGCGCGAAGGTGCTCTCGCGGGGGCTATTGCGCGTGTAGAGGAAAGGGAAGAGGAGGTGCTGGTCGAGCTGGATGTCGGGATCCTGATAACGCCAGTAAAGGGGCGTGATCATGTCGAGGCTCGTGCGCCCGCGGTAGCGCGCGTAGCCCCAGGTCACGAAGGTAGACTCGCCCTTCAGGCCCTCGGCGGCGAGGAAGAGCGGATTGGCGAGCAGCCAGGAGTTGCGATCGTAGCCGTAGTGGAAGAAGGGGAGCAGCGTCGTGTGATGCTCGTTCTTGCCGTCGATGCTGAAGTAGAGCGGAAGCAGGTGGAGCATGTCCCGCTTCTGCGTGTGCTCGCGGTAGTAGAGGCCCCAGATGTTTTGCCAGCCGAGCGTGCGATCGTTGTAGTGGTAATAGTGGAGGAGCGGCGGGATCGTCTCGTACTTCGTCTCGGCGTCCTGGCCGTAGAAGTAGAAGGGGGCGACGCCGAAATCGAGCTCCTGGGCCGTGCGGGCGTCGCACTTCGAGCCGCCCTTCCAGGAGCAGAACATCGGCCCGACCAGGTTGAAACCACCGTAACCGTCGGTGCTCGTGTACGTGAGGAGCGGCGGGATCAGCGTGTAGCCGCCGTTCTTGCGCTTGCCGGTGAAGTAGAGCGGCGCGAGCCAGTTGTCGTGCTCGCCGGGGGCGACACGGTTCACGAGCGGCCCGACGATCGTCGTGCGGCTCTTGGTCGTGAGGTCCCGCATGTTCCAAACGAGCGGGAAGAGGATGTCGTCGGCGTGCTCGGCGCTGCGCCGGTGATAGAAGAGGCCGCCGTAGAGCGAGGCGCTGTCGAGCTTCGTCGGATCGGTGCGCGACGGCTGCGTGCGGTTCGCCCAGACCGGGAACGCGAGCTTGAAGGAGTACTTGTTGCTCGTCTCCTCGTAGTACGGCCCGTAGAACTTGGTCGTGGTCTCGCGGCCGCGACCCAGCTCGTCGTCCTCGAGGTCGTAGTCGCTGCCGATGCGCGCGGCCGTGGTCTTCTTGAGCTTGAGGGGCTCCTCGGGGAGCGAGGGCTCGCCGCCCGGGGCGACGACCGTGTCGCCCGCGCCGGTGGCCGCATGCGTCTCCGGCTCGTTCGGGTCCTTCTTCGGCTTCTTCTTCGATTGTCCGCCGCCGGGACCGCCCGGGCCGCCCATGCCGGGCCCCATGCCGGGCCCGCCCATGCCGGGCATCATGCCCTGAGCACCGGCATTCGGAGCGAGCGTCAGGCCGAAGGCGAGGGCCACGCCGGCAACGAGAGCGCGGAAACTCACGTCGTGGCGCTCCCCGCGGGGACCGCCATGAGCTCACGAGCGCGGGTCACGAGCTCGGCCCGCGGAACCTCGACCTGCGTGTGCGCGGCGAGGTCCTTCAGCATGACGGTGCCGTGCTCGAGCTCGCTTTCCCCCAACACGAGACAGAGCCGGGCGCCCGTGCCGTCGGCGCGCCGGAGCAGGCTCTTCAGCGAGCCACCGCGCGTGTCCGCCTCGGCCCGAATGCCCGCCGCGCGCAGGTCGCGCGCGATGAGCAGCGCTTCGACGACGGCTTTTTCGCCGAGCGGCGCGATGAACGCGCGGCCTTCGGCGGGCGGCTTTTCGGCGGGGAGGGCGAGCAACACCCGCTCGAGCCCGAGCGCGAAGCCGATGGCCGGTACCTTGGGCCCGCCGAGCTCCTCGATCATGCCGTCGTAGCGGCCGCCGCCGAGCAGCGCATTCTGCGAGCCGATCTCGGCGCCGCTCGTCTGGATTTCGAACAGGGTGCGCGTGTAGTAGTCGAGGCCCCGAACGAGGCCGGGGCTCACCTCGAAGGGCGTGCCGAGCGCCGTGAGGGCGCGCGTCAGGCCTTCGAAATGCGCGCGTTCGTCCTCGTCCAACAGCTCGAGGATCGAGGGGGCACCGGCGACGGCCGCCTGGTCCTGCGGATTCTTGGAGTCGAGGATGCGCAGGGGGTTATCGGCGAGCCGCTTCTGCGCGTGCTCGCTCAGCTCGGACGCGCGGGGCGTGAGGTAGGTCCGGAGGGCCTCGCGGAAGCGGGCTCGCGTTTCCTTGCCGCCCAGCGAATTGACGAGCACGCGCAGATTCTTCACGCCGAGGCCGTCGAGGAGCCTCACGAGCATGTCGATGAGCTCGGCGTCACAGCCGGGGCCCGGGTCGCCGTAAATCTCGACCCCTGCTTGCCAAAATTGCCGGTAGCGGCCGCGCTGGGGGCGCTCCGCGCGAAACATGGGGCCAAGGTAGTAGAAGCGGCTCACGGGCTCGCGCCCGTGGAGAGCGCTCGCCACGTACGCGCGAGCGACGCCGGCTGTTCCCTCGGGCCGGAGGGCGAGCGACTCCTCCTCGCGCTCGACGACGAACATCTGCTTCTCGACGATCTCGGTCGCCTCGCCGATGGAGCGCACGAAGAGCTCGAGGGGCTCGAGCACGGGCGTGCGGATCTCCTTGTAGCCTGCGAGCTCGAACGTCCGGCGCAGCGCCGACTCGAGCACCTGCCAGCGCCCGATCTCGTCGGGGAGGATGTCGTTCATGCCTTTGACGGCGCGGAGGGTCATGGCGGGCTGGGCGAGTGGGCCGGGTCGTGGCGCGGGGGGCTCGGGGGCGTCGTCGTATCGAGGGAGGCCGCTCGTTAGCAGCTCCGGAGAGAAGGTGCTATCCACATCCGGCGTGCGAGCCGCGGCCATCGATGTCGGCAAGGTGCGCGTCGGCGTCGCGGTAGCGGACGAGCTCGGCCTCTTGGCGCACCCGCGAGCCCATCTGGACGGCCGGGATCCCCGGCGGGCCATGGACGCCCTGGCCGAGCTGGCGGCCGCCGAACATATCGAGCTTTTCGTGGTGGGCTTGCCGCGCTCGCTCCGCGGCGAAGAAGGTCCGGCCGCTCGGCGTGCCCGGCGCTTCGCGCAGAAGCTCGGCGAGCGGACGGGGCTCCCCGTCGAGCTCTACGACGAGTGGCTCTCGACGCGCGAGGCCAAGGGCCGGCTCCGCGAGCAGGGCATCGACGAGCGGGCCGCCCGCGAGCGGATCGACAGCGCCGCGGCGGCGGTCGTGCTTCAGTCGTGGCTCGACGGGCGCCGCACGGGACCTTCGTGAGCACGGAGCGCAAGCGGTCGCGCCGTCCGCGCTCCGGGGCGCGGCGTGCTCGGTCTTCGAAACGGCCGCGCTCGAGCGCTCCACCCCGTGCGTCCGCCGCGGCCGCCGTGCAACGACGGCTGTGGCTCGGGCTCGCGGCCGGCGTCGTGCTGCTGCTCTTTCTCTACGTCTTCGTGGGCTATGCGCGCGGCAAAGGGCCGGGCACGGGGGCGCGCCACGCCTTCGAGGTGCCGAGCGGGCTCGCGTCGGGCGAGCTTGCCGACCGGCTCGTCGCGGCAGGGTACGCGCAGAACAGCAGTGCGCTCGCGTGGTACCTGCGGCTGACGCGCACCCGCGCCGAGCCCGGCAGGCACCTCCTGCGCGACGATCTGAGTCCGCGCGAGCTCGCCCAGCGCCTCGCGCGCTCGCCCGGGCGCGCCTCCGTGAAAGTGACCATCCCCGAAGGCTGGCACCACCGGCAGATCGCCGAGCGGCTCGCTGATTTGGAGGTCTGCCCTGCAGCCGATTTCATCGCGCGCGTGTTCGAGCCTGCGCTGCTCCGGGAGCTCGAGCTCCGCGGCCCGAGCGCCGAAGGCTTTCTGTTCCCGGCGACGTACGACGTGCCCGTCGATAGCGATCCGGCCGCGGTGATTCGCCCGCTCGTCGCGGAAGCGAAGAAACGGCTCGCGCGCGTCGCACAGAAGAGGCCGGGCGCGCTCGACGCGCTCAAGAAGAGCGACGGCTTCGACGAGCACGACGTGGTCACGCTCGCCTCGATTGTCGAACGCGAGGCCGCCGATCCGGCCGAGCACCCCCTCATCGCGAGCGTGTTCTTCAACCGGCTGCACGACCCGACCTTTCGCCCCCTGAAGACGCTCGAGTCCGATCCGACAGCCGGTTACGGCTGCCTGGTCGAGCCGGCGCTCGCGCCGAGCTGCGCCGGGTTTCGCGGGCAAGTCACGCCGGCGCTCCTGCGCGATGCACGCAATCGCTACAACACGTACCGCCACCCCGGGCTGCCCCCGGGACCGATCGCGAACCCCGGCGAGCACGCGCTCGACGCCGTCCTCGCCCCCGCCGTGACGGATTACCTCTACTTCGTCGCCTCGGGCGGAGGCCGCCACACCTTCTCAAAAACGTTCGCGGAGCATCGAAACGCGATCGTTCGTTAGGCCCCTTGAGCAACGAGCTCATGGACAGATGAGTCAAGTTCTGGGAAGGCCGTTTTCGGGGCCGGGGCCCCGAAAACAAACACAAAGAAGAGCGTCGGAACGACCTCTCCGGCGAGAGGCACCCCACGACCTAGCAGCCGCCGACCTGTCAGCCGGCAACACGCTGCGAGCCAGTACGCCGCATCCGGCTGGGATGGCCCGCTAACCGTTTTCGCGGCCGCGGGCCCTAAAACCGCGTACTGGAAGTTGCTCTAGGTGGTCGGCTGGCTTATCGGGAGGCGCGCGAGTATTTTCCCGGGCCCATTCGGAGTTTGAAAGCTATGGACGAATTCGAGAAGGCGGTTCACACGATTCAGTTTCTGTCGGCGGACGCCGTCGAGAAAGCCGCCTCGGGCCACCCCGGCACGCCGATGGCGCTGGCCGGGATCACGGTCGACATCTACACGCGCTACCTGCGCTACGACCCGCGCGCGCCCGAGTGGCCGAACCGTGATCGTTTCGTCCTCTCGTGTGGTCACGCGTCGATGCTGCTCTACTCGGTGCTGCATCTCGCGGGCTACGACCTGCCGCTCTCCGAGCTCGAAGCTTTCAGACAGTGGGGCTCGAAGACCCCGGGTCATCCGGAGCACGGCCTCACGCCCGGCGTCGAAACCACGACCGGTCCGCTCGGGCAGGGCGTCGGCAACGCCGTCGGCATGGCCCTCGCGAGCAAGCTTGCCGCCGCGCGCGTCAACGCAGAAGGCAGCGAGGTCTTCAACTACCGCGTGTTCGCGCTCGCGTCCGACGGCGACCTCATGGAAGGCGTCTCGGGGGAGGCGTCGAGCATCGCCGGCCACCTCGGCCTCGACAACCTCGTCGTCGTCTACGACGACAACAAGATCACGATCGACGGCAGCACCGAGCTCTCCTTCAGCGAAGACGTCGGCAAGCGCTACGAGGCCTACGGCTGGTTCGTTCAGCGCGTGAACGGCCACGTCCCCGATGAGGTCCGAAAGGCGCTCGACGCGGCCGTGGCGCACAAGGGCTCGCCGTCGCTGATCGTGGCACGCACCATCATCGGTATCGGCGCACCCACCAAAGCCGGCACCTCCAAGGCGCACGGCGCTCCGCTCGGGCAAGGCGAGATCGACGCCGCCAAGAAGGCCGCAGGCTGGCCGCTCGAGAAGTTCTACGTCGCGCCGGAGGCAAAGGCCCTGTTCGCGCGCCGCGCCGAAGAGAACCGCGCCGTGCGCGAGACGTGGGAGCGCCTCGTGAGCGGCCTCGGCGGCGAGCGCGCCGAGACGTACAAGCAGCTCACCACGCGCGCGGTGCCGAAGAACCTGCTCGAGGAGCTCGTGACCGCGGCCGCCGCCCTGAAACCCGACGCGACGCGCATCCTCGGCGCCGCGATCGAGCAGAAAGCTGCGGCGCTCGTGCCCGCCCTCGTCGGCGGCGCCGCCGATCTCGCGGAGTCCACGAAGACGACGATCAAGGGCTCGGCCGACGTGAAGCGCGGCGAGTTCGGCGGCCGCAACCTGAACTTCGGCATTCGCGAGCACGGCATGGCCGCGATCATGAACGGTATGGCGGTCTCGGGGCTGTTCATCCCGTTTGGCTCGAGCTTCCTCCAGTTCACGGACTACTGCCGCCCGGCGATCCGCCTCTCCGCGCTGATGGAGCAGCAGGTCGTGTACGTGTTCACGCACGACTCGATCTTCCTCGGCGAGGACGGTCCCACGCACCAGCCAATCGAGCACCTCTGGGCGCTGCGGTTGATCCCCCACCTCGACGTGATTCGCCCTGCGGACGCGCTCGAATGTGCGGCCGCGTGGGCGCACGCGCTCGAGCGCCGTCACGGTCCGAGCTTGCTCGTGCTCTGCCGGCAGAAGCTGCCCGCGCTCGAGCGCCCGGCCGGCTTCAACCCGCGCACGGTGCTCGACGGTGCCTATGTCCTCTCGGACGCGCCGAACCCCGAGGTCACCATCATCGCGACCGGCAGCGAGGTCGGCGTCGCCGTCGCCGCGAAGAAGCTCCTCGAGCAAAAGGGGAAGCGCGTTCGCGTCGTGAGCGCGCCGTGCTGGGACGCGTTCGAGCGGCTCTCGCCGGAAGCGCGCCGCAAGGTCGTCCCCGACACCGGGCTCCTCGTCACCGTGGAAGCCGGGGTCACCCACGGCTGGGCCGCCGTCACGGGGCCCAAGGGCCTGAACATCGGCATCGATCGCTTCGGAGCGTCCGCGCCCGCCGAGCGGCTTGCCACCGAGTTCGGCTTCACCGGTGAGTCCGTCGCGGCGAAGGTGCTCGAACGGCTCGCATGACGCTGCCGGTCGTTCTCGTCCCGCACCCGCACGTTCGCGTCGATCAGAACGTGCTCGGTGGCAGCCCGTACGTCGCGGGGTCGCGCGTGCCCGTGCGCCGGCTCTGGGCGTTCTTTCGGGACGGCGCGAGCGTCGAGCGCATCCTCAAGCGTTACCCCCAGCTCGGGCCGGCGAAGGTGCTGGATGCGCTCGCCTTCGCGCTCGATAACCCCGAGGTCTTGGAAGCCGACGGCGCGCGCGAGCAAGAGATCCTCGCGCGCGCCGGGCATCGCGAGAAGAAGCGCAGCGGCGACCAGGCGCAGATCGAGCTACCGTTCGCCGCGCCGACCGCCGCCGATCCGACCGTGCGTCGCTGACACTGGTAAGACCACGCGACGCGCGTGCGACCAGCGCATGACGCAGCGCGTGCGTCCCGAGCCGAGACGCGCGCGAGCGGCGCCACGTTGGCGGCGAGCCCCGAAGGACCGCAGAATCGGAACGAAATTTGCGGCCCAGAATGCCTGGTTCCGTGGCTTAACTATTGAAAATGGTTAGGTTTTTATCCTTTGAGTTCACAGGAGCCCGGAGGTGGGAGTAGGGTCGCCCCCGACCGAGCGCTCCCCTGAGCGCCGGAGGAGGAATCAACATGCGTCCGAATCGTGGTCATAGAGTTGGCGGGGCCCTGGTCGCTGCGGCACTTCTGGTGTCTCCCCTGTTGATGGATTGCGGCAAGAAGGGCATGGGCGGCGTGCCCGGTGCCGACAAGCTGCCCGGTGGAGGCGCGATTCCCGGCGGTTGCCCGGCGAACATTGCCGACGCCAACGCGCTCATGTCCGCGAACTTCGGCCTCCAAGGCGAGCTCGAGGGCAAGGTCAAGGCGGCCCTGGCTGCCGGCGCCGATCTCCAGAAGATCGCGGCCGACGTCGAGGCCGAGGTGACGATGGCCTGCGCGAACCTCGCGAAGGACCTCGGCGCCACGGACGCCGACCTCAAGCCGAAGGAGGAAGGCCCCGGCAAGAAGGCAGAGGCTGCGTGCCAGGCCTCGGTGAAGTTCGTCAACGACCTCAAGGCCAAGGCCAAGGGCAACCTCAAGGTCGACGTGAAGCCCCCGCGCTGCTCCGCCTCGATGAACGTCGTGGCCGACTGTGCCGGCAAGTGCGACGCGAACGTGAAGCCCGGCTCCGCCAAGGTGGAGTGCGAGGGCGGCAAGATCAGCGGCGAGTGCTCCGGCAAGTGCGAAGGCGAGTGCGACGTGCAAGCCGGCGCCAAGTGCGAAGGCACCTGCAGCGGCGAATGCAGCGGCGAGTGCAACGCCGAGATCTCGGGTAAGTGCGACGGCAATTGCGAAGGCAAGTGCGACGGCAAGGACTCGAAGGGCAAGTGCGCCGGTACCTGCGACGGCAAGTGCAAGGGCAACGCCAAGGCGAGCTGCAGCGGCCAGTGCAAGGGCACCTGCAGCGCGAGCTGCACCATGCAGGCCAAGGGCGAGTGCAAGGGCGAGTGCTCCGGCAAGTGCGACGTCGAGATGAAGGCGCCGAAGTGCAGCGGCGAGGTCAAGCCGCCGGAGATGAGCGCCGAGTGCAAGGCGCACTGCAACGCCGAGGCGAACGGCAAGCTCGAGTGCCGCCCGGCCACGGTCGCCGCCAAGATCGACGGCTCGGCCGACGCTCAGGCGGCTGCCAAGCTGAAGATGGCGCTGCAGAAGGACCTCCCGGCGATCCTCAAGGTCAGCATGGGCATGAAGGGCAAGCTCGAAGGCGTGGTCGCCAGCGTGAAGGCCTCGCTCGAGGGCGCGGAAGCAGCCGTCCAGGGCGGCGGTGACGCGGCTCTCAAGGTCGGCGCCTGCTTCGTGGACTCGCTCAAGGCCCAGGCAGATGCAGCCGTGTCCATCGACGTGTCCGTGAAGGCGAGCGCCTCCGCGAGCGCGTCGGCGAGCGCGGGCGGCTGAGCCCTGCAGAGGGGCGCTGAGCCCCAGGTTTC
>DASUGE010000148.1:0-2359 GCA_036274215.1 Polyangiaceae bacterium
GAACCGCGCGGGCGTGCCGCTCGTCGAGATCGTGGGCGAGCCCGACTTGCGCTCGAGCGCCGAGGCGGCGGCGTACCTGCGCGCGCTGCGGGACGTGCTCGTCTTCGTGGGCGTGAACGACGGCAACCTGGAGGAGGGGAGCTTCCGTTGCGACGCGAACGTCTCTCTCCGGCCGCGCGGCGTAGAGAAGTTCGGCACGCGCTGCGAGATCAAGAACATCAACTCCTTCCGCTTCGTGCAGCGCGCGATCGATGCGGAGATCGCCCGGCAAACGGCGATCTTGGACGCCGGCGGCAAGATCGTGCAGGAGACGCGCAGCTTCGATCCGGACACGAGCCAGACGAAGACGCTGCGCTCGAAGGAAGACGCGCACGACTACCGCTACTTCCCGGAGCCGGATCTGCCGCCGCTCGCGCTCGACGCGGCGTTCGTGACCGAGCAAAAGAACGCGCTCCCCGAGCTCCCCGCGGCGATGCGGCGTCGCTTCGTCGAGGAGCTCAAGCTGCCGCCCGCCGCGGCGCTCACGCTCACGGGACACCCGGGCTACGCGCGCTTCTTCGCCGCCGCGTGCGCCGGCTTCAAGGATCCCGTCAAGGTCGCCAACTGGGTCGTGAACGAGGTGCTGCGCGGCGCGAAGAGCCACGGCCTCTCGGCGACGTTCAGCGTCACGGCCGAGCAGGTCGCCGAGCTCCTCACGCTCGTGGAAGCGGGCGACATCAGCGGCAAGCAGGCGAAGGAAGTTTACGCCGCGATCGAAGGCACGGATCGCTCGCCCCGCGCGGTCGTCGACGAGCGCGGCATGCGCGTCGTCTCCGACGCCGGCGCGATCGAGGCCGCTTGCCGGCGCGTGCTCGACGCGCACCCGGAGCAAGTGGCGAGCATCCGCGCGGGCAAGAAGGGCGTGCTCGGCTTTCTGGTGGGCCAGGTCATGAAGGAGACCAAGGGCTCGGCCAACCCGAAGCTCGTGAACCAGCTGCTCGAGAAGCTAACCTCCGGGTGACGTGCTAGGAGGGCGGCGTGCTCCGAGTGGATGAAGAGCAAAAGCCCGAGGTGCCCGTCACCCGGCGCGAGCCGAAGCCGTCGTGGCTCAAGGTGCGCGCGCCCGGCGGTGAAACCTACGCGCGGCTGAAGGAGACGCTCCGGCGCCTCGATCTCTACACGGTGTGCGAGGAAGCGCGCTGCCCGAACGTCGGCGAATGTTGGACGGCGGGCACGGCGACGATCATGCTGCTCGGCCACACCTGCACGCGCGGGTGCCGTTTTTGCGCCGTCACGACCGGCAATCCGCGTGGCGCCTACGACCCGCGCGAGCCCGAGCACGTGGCGCGCGCCATCGCCGAGCTCGGCCTGAAGTACGTCGTGCTCACGATGGTCGATCGCGACGACCTGATCGACGGCGGCGCTTCGCAGGTCGCGCGCACCGTCGACGGCTTGCGCGAGCGCTGCCCGGAGCTGTTGGTCGAGACGCTGGTCGGAGACTTTCGCGGTCGCCTCGGCGACGTCGACGTCGTGCTGCGCTCGGCCCCCGCCGTCTATGCCCACAACGTGGAGGTGACGCGCCGCCTCACGCCGCTCATCCGCGACGCGCGCTGCGACTACGACCTTTCGCTCAACGTGCTCCGGCACGCGAAAGAGCGCGCTCCCGACCGCTTCGTCAAAAGCTCGATCATGCTCGGCATCGGCGAGACGCCCGGCGAGGTGAGCGAGACACTGAAAGATCTCCGGGACGCCGGCGTCGACATCGTGACCCTCGGGCAGTACCTGCGCCCGACGCCGAAGCACGCGCCGGTCGCCCGCTACGTGACCCCCGAGGAGTTCGCCGATTACGAGGCGCAGGGCAAAGCCCTCGGTTTCGCGTTCGTGGCATCCGGCCCGCTCGTGCGATCGAGCTACCACGCGGCCGAAGGCTTCGTGGCAGCGAAGCTGAGCCCTCCTGGAATCGTTCCAGCGGCCCGGCCCATTGAAGCGACTGCGGAAACCCTCCTTAGCCCGGCATCGCTCCTGCGAAAACCCGCACGCGTCGTGAGTGACTAGCGCTCGCGACCTATCCGCGTGCCATTTCTTTGGGGCCCGCGGCCCCAAAGATCAACGGGGCCTCTTTTGGGGCCGGGGCCCCAAAAATCAAAGGAACGGCGGCCGGGGCCCCAAAATCAACGGAAACGGCGGCCGGGGCCCCAAAAATCAACGGGAGCGCGGCCGCAAGCGGGACCCCCTTCAACCAGGGCACGGGTCGGTGTAGCTTGAGCCAGTCTGGCGTTTTAGCGAGCGGTAGAGAACCATGCCTGCCAACGACTCGAACCTGATCGGAAAGGTCGCAGAGCAGCTCAGCCGGCCGCCGGCGTACGCGGAGCGCGGGGTC
>DASUGE010000149.1:0-2205 GCA_036274215.1 Polyangiaceae bacterium
GCAAGACGTGCCCGCGCGCGAGCAACGCGATCAGCGAGAGCTCGACGACTTCCGCCTTGCCTTCCAGCGCCCCGCCCACGGCCAAGCGCAGCTCAGCGAGCTGTTCCGCGCGGCGCGGCTCCAAGGCTACGGCCGAGGAACTCATCCCAACCGATAGTAGCACGGGCTCTCGGTCGGCCATTCCCCGTCCGCGACCCTGGCAGCCCGCCAGATTGTCAGGGGGATTTTAGCCCCTGGGCCGCCAGCAGCGGCGTTCGCCGGGCGATTCCCGCGGCGGAGCTTGGTCCGGTGATAAAACGGCGCCTCGGCAGCGAGTCCCGGCGCGCAGCGCCCGAATACCCGTGCAACCCATCGATCGCATCGTCGTCGAGTCCGTCACGCGCACCTTCGGGGCGGTGGCGGCTCTGCGCGGAGTGACGCTCGAGCTCCGCGCCGGGGAAATCGTGATGCTCGAAGGCTCGAACGGCGCGGGCAAGAGCACGCTGCTCGCGGTGCTCGCGACAGTGCTGCGACCGACGCTCGGGCGCGTGATTTACGAGCCGCTCGGCGAGGATCACAAGCTCGTTCGGCGCGAGCTAGGCTGGGTTTCGCACGAGTCGCTGTGCTACCGCGAGCTCAGCGGGCGCGAGAACGTCGAGCTTGCCGCCGCGGTGTACGGCGTGAATCCGCAGGAAGGCTGGGAGCGCATGAGCGCGCGCGTCGAGGCGCGCGCGTTCGGCGAACGGCCGGTCGGCAAGTTGTCGCGCGGGCAACGCCAGCGCATCGCGCTCGCGCGGGCGCTCGTGCACGAGCCGAGCGTGCTGCTGCTCGATGAGCCGTGGACCGGCCTCGATCGGGCGAGCTCGACGCTTCTCGAAAAGACGCTCGTCGAGGAGCGTGATCGCGGGACGCTCGTCGTGGTTTCGAGCCACGCGCCGGACCAGGCGGAGCGGCTGCGCGCGCGCCGTGTTCAGCTCGCGGCCGGGCGCGTCGTCAGCGCTTAGTTTCGACGCGCTTCGTTTACGCGGGCGCAGCCGCCGGACCGAGCAGAGCTCGGGCAAGGCGGTCGAAATCGCGCTCGTCGTCGCGGGAGAAGCAGGCGCTCGGCGTGGCGATGCCCAGCCGGGTGAGCTCCGCCGCGTTGGTGCCGGTGCTCGCGTCGTACTGTCGCGCCGCGCTCAACACGACGTGATCGGGAGCCCGCCCGCGACCCTTCATGACCTCGAGCGTGGCGCTCAGGTCGTGCAGCACTCCGAGGGAATCCGGCGCGACGAGCAGCCACGAGGCCGGCTCCAGACCGCGCGCGAAATCCCAATTGGTGATCCCGTCGGCCAAGGGCGAGAGGAGGCCGCCCGCCGTTTCGACGAGCACGCAGGCAGGCGCAAAGTCGGCGCTGACGGCAATATGGTCCCGGACATATGTGAGGGCTGCGCCGAGCGATATTTCGACCGACGCGCGCCGGGCGGCGAGGTGAGGAGAGACCGGTTCCGCCAGGCGATAGGGAGGATCTCCTGGAAGGGCCGAGGAGGCGGTAGCCAGTTGTCCGGCGTCGGACTCGGTGCCGAGAGCCGCGGCCGCAATGCCACTCTCGATCGGCTTGAGCGCCATGACGAAGGCGCCGAGCTGCCGGAGGGCGCGAGCAAGCCCCACGGAGACCCAGGTCTTACCGACGGCAGTCCCGGTTCCGAGGACGACGAGCACGCGGACGGTGTCTGCGGAAGGATCAGTCACTTCGGTTCGCTCTCAGGCATGCCTCCACTAGCAAGACGGGCACTTTCGTTTCACGTTGAAGGCCCCTTGTGGCGCTCGAGGGAGGAAAGTCGAGCGCCGCCGGGGTCCCCACCATTCCGCTCCCTCGCGAGTTGTACTCGGCGGAGGTTAGTACGGAAATCCGAAAGCCACGCCGTTTGATTTGGAGCCACCAGCGAGCTTGGTTCTGGGAATGTTGAAAAGCAGTGCGTGCGCTGGCGCTAACCCTGGAGTGCCGTGGCGATGGCGTCTGCAACCCGGGCGATTCCGTCCGGTGGCCAGCTGGCGGTCACCGTCAGTCGAAGGCGCGCGGTTCCGTCCGGAACCGTGGGAGGACGGATCGCTTGAGTGAGGATCCCCGCACGTGCGAGCGCCTGGGCGGCAGCGAGCGCGCGATGATTGTCACCCACCAGGACCGGTATGATCGGTCCCATCGAGCCCGCTCCAATAGTAACGCCTCGGGCTGCGAGGATGGCG
>DASUGE010000150.1:0-6056 GCA_036274215.1 Polyangiaceae bacterium
GGGGGAGGGCTAGAGGCAGGGGCAATGTCAGAGTCAGGGGGTGAGTTGGGGGTGGGGGGAGAGCTGGGGGAAGAGCTTGGGGTGGGGGGAGAGTTGGGGGTGGAGGAAGGGCGACGGGAGGGGTCGGGTGCGGAACGCGACGAGGGGAGGGTGCGGATGAAGGAGGCGAGGGCGGAGAGCTCGGCGGGGGTGAGCTGGGGCTCCTTCTTGGGGGGCATGTGCTTGTCGTCGTCGGGAGGAAGCGACAAGCGGCGCATCAGCTCGCTCTGAGCGGGGTTGCCCGGGACGATCGCGGGGCCCGACTTTCCGCCCGCGAGGAGCGCGTCGAGGGAGTCGACGCGGAGCTTGCTCTTTTGCTTCTCGGCGCCGTGGCACTTCTCGCAGTGCTCTCGGAGAACGCGCGAGGCAGGGGCAGGGCTAGAGGAAGAGGGAGACGGAGATGGAGAGCTAGAGGGAGGGCTAGAGCTAGAGCTAGAGGGAGAAGTGGAGGGTGGGAGCGTGCTCGTGGGAGTTGCGGCGCTGGGGGCGGGAACGGAGGAAGGGGACGCGGAGGGAGGGGACGGTGCGCTACTGGGCGGCGCGGGCGGATGTGGTGCCGTGCTGCCGGCGCTATTGATGAGGCCTTCGAGGGGTTTTTGGGCCGCGGGGGGTACGAGGAGATCGCGCGCGAGAACGCGGTCGTTGGCGCCGCGCTCGATCCAGAAGCGCACGAGCGCGATCTCGGGGGCGGTGAGGCCGCGCTTGCCCTCGGGGGGCATGTGGTCGTCGTCGTCTTCGGGCAGCAGCACGCGGCGCAGGAGCTCGCTGTCGTCGGGAGCGCCCGGGATGACGACAGCGCCGCTCTCGCCGCCCTTGAGGATCGCGTCGAGCGAGTCGAGACGCAGGCCCGCCTTCACCTTCTCCGTGCCGTGGCAGGGCGCACAGCGTTCGAAGAGGAGCGGCCCGAGCACGTCGGCGAACAGGTGCGGCTCGGCTGCTTTCGCGGAGGAGCTCGCGCTGGGGACGCTCTTGGGCGCGCTCGCGCCGAGCAGGCCCCGCAGCGGGGACGGGGCGTAGTGCGTGAGGTAGGTGTCGCCGTGCGTGAGGGTTCCCCCGAAATGCGCGCCGGCGGAGAGATTGAACAGCGTCACGCCGAGGAGGACGCGGTAGGCCGTGCGAGCGCGCGTCGTGGCTCGGCGCTCTTGGTAGGCCCACCCGAGCGGCAGCAGGCAGATGCCGACGCACGCGAAGAGCTCGGCGCGGCGGTGAATCGTGAGGGCCCGCGGCGCAAAATCGCCGCTCCGCGCCAGCAGGTGGCCGAGCAGAAACGTGCCCGCGGTCAGGAGGACGAGCGGCACCAGGGCGAGCCCGACCGCCGGATCGAGTCGCGCGCGGAAGCGAGGCGAAAGGGTAGCGACCTCGGCCGCCCCGACGAGCAGCACGACGCCGATCGGCAGGTGCACGGCGAGCGGGTGAAAGCGGCCGACGAAGAGCGTGAAGTCGGCGGGCGTGCCGCCCCGATGCCGCATCACCACGTCCGTGACGACCACCACCACGAGCACGCCGAGCGACGCGAGCACGCTGCCCGAACGCCAGAAGGGTCGGTCGCCGTCCATACTCTGGGCTAGCGTAGCCGAGGATCGCCGCCATGCCCGAGCTCCCCGACATAGCGGTCTACATCACCGCGCTCGAGCGCCGGATCGTCGGCCGAACGCTCGCGAGAGTGCGGCTGTTCTCCCCCTTCCTGCTGCGGTCGTTCGAAGTGCCGCTCTCGGAAGCCCAGGGTCGGACCGTGCTTGGCCTCGAGCGGCTCGGCAAGCGCATCGTGCTCGCGCTCGACGGCGACCTCTTTCTCGTGGTCCACCTGATGATCGCGGGCCGTTTTCAGTGGCTCGAGCCCCCGAAACCGGACACGAAGCCCGGCGGCAAGATCGCGCTCGCCGCATTCGACTTCGAGCATGGAACCCTCGTGCTCACCGAAGCGAGCAAGAAGAAGCGCGCGTCGCTCCACGTCGTGCGCGGCCGCGAGGCGCTCGCGGTGCACGATCCGGGTGGCCTCGAGCCGCTCGCCATCGACAGGTCGACGTTCCGAGCGGCCTTGACTCGCGAGAACCACACGGTGAAGCGCACCCTCACCGATCCGCGAGTCCTCTCCGGCATCGGCAACGCCTACTCGGACGAGATCCTCCACCGCGCCCGCCTCTCGCCGCTCAAATGGACCACACGGCTGACGGGCGAGGAGCTCGAGCAACTCTACACCGCGATGCAAGACGTCCTGCGCGAGTGGATTCTGCGCCTGGAGCAGCAGACCGGCGACGCTTTTCCGACCAAGGTCACGGCGTTTCGTCCCGAAATGGCGGTGCACGGTCGCTATCGCGAGCCTTGCCCGGTCTGCGGCTCCCCCGTGCAGCGCATCGTGCACGCCGAGAACGAATCGAACTACTGCGCGCGCTGCCAGACGGGGGGCAAGGTGCTCGCTGATCGCTCACTCTCGAGACTAATGAAAGACGATTGGCCGGCGACACTCGAGGAGTGGGAAGCGATTCGGAAGCCGCGCGAAGGGTAGCGTCCGGCCGGAGCTACGGCCGACCGTGCTAGACCTGACACCTCGGGGGCGATGGGGCGCCCGGAGATGCTTGGGGAGACCGCCCGACCTGTGTTACTGGTTCCTTTACGGCGCATGCCACCCGTGCTCGCGCGCGGTGCGCCTCGGGTTCTATGAGGGAACTTGCATCGAGCGCTGCCCCGCCGGCCCATGAGGCTGAGGCGGCGGCGGAACACACGAAGGCCGTTGCTGCGGCGCCGGCGTTCGAGGTCCTCGTGGGGAGCGCCGGGCTCGCCGCGGGCCTCCTCGGCTCGCTCATTCTCGCTTTCACGACCGTGGCCTGCCGCTGGGTTGCGGTGCCGTACCTCTACACGCGCCCTCGCGACGCCACGCTCCACCTGGCGCTGGAAGTGACCTGCGGAGCCGCCCTCTGGCTGCTCTTCTGGCTGCTCGTCAACGGTGCGCTCAGGCTCGAGCCACGCATCCCCGCGGGTGCGCGAGCGCCCGTCCGCCTCGCGGCGTTGATTGGGCTCGGCCTCGCCGCGGGGGCGTTCGTTTACTTCCGCGTGGTGCGCATCTCGACGCGCTCGGAGGTGCTGCCCTGGGCGGTGTGGATCGCGCTCTTGTGTGGCGGCGGCGTCGCGGTGAGCGTGGGCGGTGCGGCGCTGCTCCGCCTCCGCGTGCGGAGGCCCCGGCTCGTCGGGTACCTGTTGCTCGGCAGTGTCCTCGGTATCCATGCCTTCGCGCTCGCGCGCTACGTGCGCCACTACGGCAACCTCCAAACGATCGGGCTCTTCGGTGTGGCCTTCTGTGCGGCCCTCGGGACGGGCCTCGCCTTCGGCGTGTCGCGCTTGCGGGGCTTCGCGGGCCGGCTCTCGCTCGGCGCGCTCGCGACGAGCGTGTTCTGGCTCGCGATGTTCGGCGCCCAGCCGACGTTCGCGACGCGACGCGCCGTGCTCGTGTGGGGCGGCGTCGCCAAGCGCACCATGCTGAGCGTGGTCTGGCCGCTCTTCGACGACGACGCGGACGGCTCCCCCGCCCGCTTTTGGGGCGTCGACCCGGACGACACGCGCGCCGACGTGACCCCTCGCAGCAGTCCGGGCGCCATTCGCTCGGAATCGCTGCCGCTCGGTGCTTCGCTCGTACCCGGTCCGCACCGAAACCTACTGTGGATCACGGTCGATACGGTGCGGCGCGACAGCTTCGACCGGCTGGTCGCGGAGCACGCCGCGCTCCGCACCGCCTTCGCGGGCTTTGCCGATCACAAGAGCTACGTTTCGTGCTCGAGCCGTACGGGCGAAGTCGTCGGGCAACTGCTCGGCGACCGGCGTTGCGACCTGCGCGCCGCGCAGGGCCTGGGCGGCCGCTCCCTGCTCGAGATGCTGCGCGCCGCCGGCTACCATGACCGGCTCGTCGGTCTCACCGATTCGCGGCTCTCCTTCGAGAGAAAGGAGATCTACGCCAACGACGACTCACGCACGCTCGCGCGAGCCGCCGAGGTCCTGCGCGAGGGCGGGGACGGCGTGGCGCTCTTCGTGCACTTGCGCGGCGGACATGGCGAGTACGAAGGACGCGGCCGAACACCGCGGGAACGCTACGACAACCAGCTTTCGGCGAGCCTTTCCGGCGTCGCCGAGCTCTTGCGCCATGCCCCCGTCGAGCGCTGGGCCGTCGTCGTGCTCGGCGATCACGGCGAGGCCTTCGGCGAGCACGTGAGCTTCGGTCACGCCACGACCCTCTACGAAGAAGCGCTCCACACGCCGTTGCTCGTGCGCGCCCCGAACGTCGCGGCTGGACCGGTCGAGCAACGGGTGAGCTGCGACAGCGTCGCCTGGTTCGCGCTTCACGCCATGGGGGTGATCGACCGCGAGCCAACGCCCCTGCCCGTGCAATATGCCGTGCTCGACATCGCGCCCGGCGAGATCGGCCATCTGCAGGGCGATCACCTGCGCTCGCTGCGGTCCGGCTCACACAAGCTGATCTGGAGCTCGGATCTCGGCCTCTACGAGCTTTACGACCTCGAAGCCGATCCGGGCGAGCTACGCAGCATCGCCGAAAGTAACCCTTTAGAGCTCGCGCCGCTCCGCGCGAAGCTCGACGAGCTCAGCCGCGACTGTCCGGGCAGTCCGTAAGCGCTATTCCAGCCACACGGTATGCTAAATGCTTGGTGGGTGCGATTTAGTTGTAAAAGTTTGATGCGGCTGCGTTAACCTCCGCGGCGTCTAGACGAAACGAAGCTAGCGCCAGGGTTGGGGCCGAGGAGGAAACCATGAACCGCATCATTCTCTGTCTTCTGTGTACCGTGTCAGTGGCATGTTCCAGCGTTGGTGTCGCTCGAGCACCCGCTGCACCCCGCACTGCGAGCTGCGCCGGCGGCATCGTGCTGCATGACTCCGAGCTCGAAGCGTACCGCGGCTGTCGCAACGTCTCCGGCGATCTCGCGCTCTATGGTGTGACGACGCTCGCGCCGCTCGCGTCGCTGCGCAGCGTCGGGGGCACCCTCACCGTCGAGCACACGAGCCGCCTCTACACGCTCGCGGGTCTCGAGCAGCTTCGCAGCGTGAACCGCCTCGAGGTCAACCACAACGCGTCGCTCGTCAATGCCGGGGCGCTCCGCAAGCTCGACCACGTTCGTCACGTCAGCGTGACGCACAACCCGCGGCTCTCGACGACCTACGGGTTCCTCGACGGCATGGGACGCGCGGGCGCCGAGGTCGACCTCGCGCACAACTCGGGTCTCGTCGCGGAAGGCGTGACGGAAGCGACGCCCGCCGTCGCGGCGCGCTGAGCGCTACGGCGATTGCTTCGTTTCCAGGCGGATCGCCTGCGACGCCGTGATCGCAGTCATGTGCACGATCGAGTCGACGCTCGCGCCTTGCTGGAGCACGTTCACGGGCCGGTTCAAGCCGAGCACCATGGGCCCGATGACGTCCGCCCCGCCCGTGACGGCGAGTAGCTTGTAGGCGGCGTTGCCGGCGTCGAGATTCGGGAAAATCAGCACGTTCGCCGCCCCCTTGAGCTTCGAGAACGGGTAGACGGCCCGCGCCTCCTCGTCGAGCGCGACGTTCGCCTGCATTTCGCCGTCGATCATCAAATCAGGGCGCCGCTGCTGCACGCTGGCCGTCGCGTCCGCCACCTTCTTCGACGCGGGGTGGGGGGCGTCGCCGAAATTCGAGAACGACAGCATCGCGACGCGCGGCTCGAGGCCGAGCTCGGAGACGGCGTCGGCGGCGAGTAGCGCGATCTCGGCGAGCGCTTCGGCGTCCGGATCGATGTTGATGGTGGTGTCGGCGAGGAACCGCACGCCTTGCTTCGTCACGACGAGGTACATACCGGCGGCGCGCCGCACGCCCGGCCGCATGCCGACGATCTGGAGCGCGGGGCGGATCGTGGCCGGATAAGGCTGTCTGACGCCGGCCACGAGGCCGTCGGCGTCGCCCGCCGCGATCATCACCATGCCGAAGGCCGTGCGCGAGCGCCGGAGCTCCTTGAACGCAGCGAGGCGCGTCACCCCGCGTCGCTGCCGCTTCCT
>DASUGE010000151.1:0-9633 GCA_036274215.1 Polyangiaceae bacterium
AAGGCTGCGCGCTCGAGCAAGGCCGTGCGGTCCTCCGGGCGAACCGAGCCGAGCCGAGCGGCCAGCATCTTCACGAGCAGCTCGCTGTCGCGCGTCGCGCCGGACTCCGCCTGTCGCCGGAGCTCCCGGAGCCCGAGCTCACCGATCGCGCCGGCCGAGAACAACCCGACCACGACGACCAAGGCCGGCGCCAACACGAAAAACGGCGGCCAACGGCGGCGGGAGCGCATGGGGCAAGTCGGCCCTACCGTCTACTCGTCGGTCGAGAGCCGCGCGAAGAGCGCATGGTCGAGCCAGCGCGAGCCCACCCATTCCGCCTGGCGGGCGATCCCCTCGAACCGGAAATTCAGGCGCGCGATCACACGCAAGCTCGGAGCGTTGTCGGTCGCCGCGGCGCAGCGCACGCGATGCACGCCCATGCGCTGAAAAGCGAAGTCGACGCACGCCTGCGCCGCCTCCGTCATGAGCCCGCGTCCCGTGCACTCGCGCCGGAGCCAGTAGCCGAGCTCGCAGGCGCGATGCAGGTGCACGCACGAATCGAGCCCCACGACGCCGCACAGCTCGTTCGTGACGCGATCGCGCACGGCGAAACGCGCGGCGCGCCCGGCATCCCAATCGAGCGCGCAGGCGTCGGCGTAGCGCATGCTCGCTTCGGGCGAGGAATTGAACGGCACCCAGGGCAACCAGCGCTCGAGATGCCAGCGCGAGCCTTCGACGGCCTCCCACAGCTCCGGCCCGTCGCTGCCGTCGATGGGCACGAGCAGGGTGCGCCCGCTCATGATGGGTGAGCGCCGAAGCGACGTGCGCGGCGCGAAAACGAGCCCCTGCGACGATTTGTCGAGAGTTCCCGAAGGCCGCTCGTGCTTGGGTTGCTTCATGGGCACTCCGCCTTGACCGCGAAGAGCTCGAGGTGCGCGGCCTCGTAGTCGCGCCACGCGAGCAGCCATTCGCCGGGCTTGCCGCCACGCGCGAGCGCCGGATGCGGCTGCATCCCGCTCACCCGATTCACGATGCTCGGCATGGCGACACCGTCGCGGCCGAGCGGCGCGAGCTTCAAGCGCGATTCCTCGAACCACGCGGTGGCGGCGCCGGCGTCGTCACCCACGATGGCCGGACGCATCCCCTTTTCCGCGAAGTTCCGATGCCAGAGCGGCTGCGGCTTTCCGTACTCGAGGAAAGCCACGATCGCGCCGCCCTTCTCCTCGTCCCAACCGACGAGGCAGCCGTCCTTGCCGCAGGCCAGGCGCGGCTGCGGGACGCGCCCGGCCGCCTTCGCGATCGGGCGCAACGTCCCGAGCACGGCGTCCACGCCCGGCCGCTTGCCGCCGCGTGCCAGGGGCACGACCCCTTTCGTCTTCTCGAGCTCCGCGAGCGGAATGCTGAGCAACGTGACTTGCGAGCGCTGCCCCGGAGCCTCGAGCGAGAACGCTATGGCGAGCTCGCCGTGCCCCACGGCGGCGTCCGGCGCTGCGAGCCGCTCGGGCAGGCCCTTGATGGGCACGAGAGCCGTCAGGCGCACCGGCTCACCGAGCGACTCGAGGCTCGAGCCGAGGCGCGCGGCGAGCAGATCGTTCGAGCCGGGCGTGAGCTCCTCGGACCAGGTGACGATGAAGCCGTTGCCGTTGCGTGTGAGCGAGAGCGAGCCGTCGTTCGGCTTGCTGCGCGCGATGCGCCGCGCCGCCGTCGCGATGCGCCCGTCGGCGCCGAGCAGGCGCACGTACACGCCCTGCTGCTTGCCGCCGTCGTCGTGATAGAGCGCCACGACCTTGTCGCCCGCCTCGTAGATGCCGAGGTCCTGCACGTTGCTGGCTTCGGGCGTCACGGCGAGCGGCTCCCCCTTGCGGCGGAGCGCGTCGTCGAGGAGCGCCACGTGGCCTTGCTTCCGGCGCGGATCCGCGTGGTTGTCCACCCAGCCCACGAGCACGCCCTCGTTCGTTCGCACGAGCGACGGCGCCGACACCGCTTGCTCGAGCTGATACGGCCGCGGACGCGCGACGGCCGTCACGCGGCAGCCGCGCGGAGTCGCCTCTTCGACGGCGACGCTCGCGTGGGCGAGCAGCGCCCGCACGGGGCTCGCCGAGCCCTGCGCGTACGCGGACTTGAGCGTCTCGAGCGCGGCCTTCGGATCCTTGGCGAAGGCGCCCTGCGCATCGCGCACGAGCGCGGCGAACGGCTCCGCCTCCGGATCGACGGACGGCTTCGGTAGAGCCTTCGTTCGCGCGGGTGCGGTCGTGGCCGTGCGAGCGCTGTTGCTCGCGGCGCTGCGCTCACCGGGGGGGTGCAGGAAGTGGAGCCAAATGCCGTACCCGCCCAGCACGACGACCGCGGCGGCGAGGAGCGGCAACACTCCGGTTCCGCGCGACGCTCGCGCCTGCACCATCGGCTCGGGTGTGACCTGGTCGCTCGTGGGCTCGGCGTCGGAGAGCTCGAACGGGTTCGCTTCCGAGCCCTCGCCGGAGATGAGCTGGTCGATCTGCACCGCTTCCGCTTCGGTGTGGAAGCTCTGCTGGCGAAGGTTCGAGACCGACGACGCCGCGACGCCGTCGCCCGTCAACGCTTCGGCGAGCGAGTCGGTGAACTCACGCGCGGTTTGGAAACGACGCGCGACCTCGCGGTCGAGCGCCTTCTGGAACCACGCGTCGAAGCTCAGCGGCAAGTCGGGCCGGAGACGGGACGGCCGCGGCAAGGGCGCGCTCGCCACCTGCGCGAGGATCATGGCGACACCCTGCTCGACGCTCCACACGGTTTGCCCCGTGAGACACTCGTAGACGATGCAGCCGAGCGCCCACAGATCGGAGCGGTGATCGACCTCCCCCTGGCCACGCGCCTGCTCCGGGCTCATGTAGGCCGGCGTGCCGAAAAGCGCGCCTTCCCGCGTCAAACGCACGGTCTTCGGATCGCCGTCGTTCGTCGGCTCGTAGAACTTGGCGAGGCCGAAATCGAGCAGCTTGACGATGAGCTTGTCGTCTTCGTCCTTGCTGACGAAAATGTTCTCCGGCTTGAGATCGCGGTGCACGATGTTGGCTTCGTGCGCCTTGCCGAGCCCGCGCCCCGTCTGCGTGATCACGGTCAGCGTCGTCGCCACGTCCAGGCGTCGCGCACGCGTGAGCAGGTCGTACAGGCTCTCGCCCTCCAGCAGCTCCATCACGAGGAACGGCCGCTCCTCGAACATGCCCGAGTCGTAGACGTCGCAGATGTGTGGGCTGCGCACCGCGGACGCCGCTCGCGCTTCGCGGATGAAGCGCTCGCGCACGACGCGCGACGTGATGAGCTCCGCCGCGAGCACCTTCACCGCGACGCGTTTTCCGATGTCGATGTTCTCGGCCTCGTAGACCGCAGCCATCCCACCCCGGCCGATCTCGCGGGTGATGCGGAACTTCCCCTGAAGCACCGTGCCGAGAGGAACGTTGGACTTGTTGTGGACGGCCATCGAGCCCCGAGAGCGCCGAGCCGGGTAGGGCCCGGTGCGGGTCCCTAAACATAACCGACCCAAGCCGTCGGCCAAACGGCCGGTAAGGTTTCCTAACCCCAAAAACCGCCGGCAAGATTCAAATCGGCGAGACTTCTATGCGAAACACTTCGGAAACATGGGCCCCGGTACCTCCCTAAAGGCGGCGTCGGGCGGCATCATTTTTTCCTTACCCCCCGCCCCTTCAGAACACCTACGGAGACCGTCATGAAGAAAGTCGAGGCGATCATCAAGCCCTTCAAGCTGGACGAGGTCAAAGAGGCCCTGTCCGAGGTGGGGATCCAGGGCATGACCGTTACCGAGGTGAAGGGTTTCGGCCGCACCGGCGGTAAGAAGGAAGTCTACCGGGGGTCCGCCTACGTGGTCGATTTCGTCCCCAAGGTGAAGCTCGAGATCGTCGTCCCGGATCAGATGGTGCACCAGGTGATCGACGCCATCGAGAAGAGCGCGAAGACCGGTCGCATCGGGGACGGAAAGATTTTCGTGTCTCCGGTGGACGAGGCCGTCCGCATCCGCACGGGAGAGCGCGCAGAAGAAGCCATCTGAGGGTAGTCTCGAGGGGAACATACCGGCGAGCCCGGGCAGGGAATGCCCGCGGCTCGCCGTCCGTTTGGGAGCGCTGTGATGGATGCGAATTCCGCTATCGAGCTCGGCAAAAAGCACGGGGCCGTGATGGTCGATCTCAAGTTCATCGACCTGGTGGGGAAGTGGCAGCACACGTCGGTGCCGTTCCACCGCTTGGTTCCGGAAGCATTCGAAGAGGGCTTCGGCTTCGACGGCTCGTCGATTCGCGGCTTCCAGCCGATCAATCAGAGCGACATGCTCTTGATGCCCGATCCGGCGAGCGCGGTGCTGGATCCTTTCACGCGTCACCCGACGCTGTCGCTCGTCTGTACGATCCAGGACACGATCACCCGCCAGCGCTACACACGCGACCCGCGCTACGTCGCGCAGAAGGCCGAGGCCTACCTGCGCTCGACGGGCATCGCCGACACGGCCTACTTCGGGCCCGAGGCGGAGTTCTTCATCTTCGACGACGTGCGCTACGCCGCCGGCTCGAACGAGGCGTTCTATTCGATCGACTCCAACGAGGCGGCGTGGAACACCGGCCGCGACGAGGGACCGAACCTCGCGCACAAGATCCGGCACAAGGAGGGCTACTTCCCCGTGCAGCCGCAGGACACGCAAATGGACCTGCGCACCGAAATTTGCCTCGAGATGCAGCGCGTCGGCATCGAGGTCGAGGTGAGCCACCACGAGGTCGCCACGGCCGGGCAAGGCGAGATCGACATGCGCTTCGACAGCTTGGTCACGATGGCGGACAAGCTGATGTGGTTCAAGCACATCGTGAAGAACGTCTCGCATCGCAACGGCAAGACCGCGACGTTCATGCCGAAGCCGATGTTCGGCGACAACGGCAACGGCATGCATTGCCACCAGTCGCTGTGGAAGGAAGGCAAGCCGCTCTTCGCCGGTGACGGCTACGCGGGCCTGAGCGACATCGCGCTCCACTACATCGGCGGTATCCTGAAGCACGCGCACGCCATCGCCGCGATCACGAACCCGACGACGAACAGCTATCGAAGGCTCGTCCCGGGCTACGAGGCGCCCGTGAATCTGGCTTATTCGAGCCGAAATCGCTCCGCGGCGATCCGCATCTCCACCTACTCGCCGTCGCCGAAAGCGCGGCGGCTCGAGCTCCGCTTCCCCGACCCGAGCTGTAACCCGTACCTCGCCTTCGCGACCATGCTGATGGCCGGCCTCGACGGCGTGCAGAAGAAGATCGATCCGGGCGATCCGCTCGACAAGGACATCTACGCCCTCTCGCCCGAGGAGCTGAAAGACGTCGCGCGGATGCCCCCGTCACTCGACGCGGCGCTCGACGCCCTCGAAGCCGATCACGAATTTCTGCTGAAGGGCGACGTGTTCACGCGCGACCTCATCGACATGTGGCTCGACTACAAGCGCGAGCAAGAGGTTCAGGCGATGCGCCTGCGCCCTACCCCGTACGAATTCTTCCTCTACTACGACGTCTGATCGCCGCCGGCCCCGGCCCGAGCTCATGTAGGCCGAGGTCCCACCCTACGCATCGATAGGCAATTCCCGCCGGGTACCCCGAGGGCCCCGAGGCCCTCCCCGGCGTGCTAGAGTGTGGTGGTAGGGCATCAGGCCAAGGGGCTAAAACCCCTGGCTTTTTACGCTACAGGGGTCCTTCCCCCAAGCAAGAACCATGGGCTCCGGACCCGGTCCGTCACAACCTCCCAAAGTGGGCGACGCGTACGAATCGACGCTCGAGGTCACTGTCTCGCGCGACATGCGCGACCTCATCAACGTCGCGTCCAAGCAGCAGGCGCTGCTCATCGTGCTGTCCGAGCCGTGCCTCGGTAGCCGCGTGCTCTTGGCGGAGGCTCCGGTGGAGATCGGGCGCGGTGTGCGCGGCGGCTTGCTGATCGACTCCGACTCCGTGAGCCGGCGCCACGCCCGGGTCGACTGGACCGGCACCGTCCACAAGATCGTGGACCTCGGGTCGACCAACGGCACCTTCGTCAACGGCTCGCGCGTCACCCAGCACGAGCTTCGCGACGGCGATCGCGTTCAGATCGGAAAGGTGCTGCTCAAGTACCTCGCGGGCGGCAACATCGAGGCCGCGTATCACGAAGAGTTCCAGCGCCTGATGCGCTTCGACGCCCTCACCGGCGTCTTCAACAAGTCCCAATTCGGCGAGGTCCTGCGCACGGCAGGTCAAAATGCCCGCGCCGGCACGCCGCTCTCGCTCCTGGTGCTCGATCTCGACCATTTCAAGAAGATCAACGACACCTACGGGCACGTGGTGGGCGACGGCGTCCTCTGCGAGCTCTGCTCGGTCACGCGCGAGGCGCTCGGGAAAGAGGTCACGTTCGGGCGCGTCGGCGGCGAGGAATTCGCGGCCCTCTGGGAGGGCGGCACCCGCGCCCGCATGCTCGAGCTCGCCGAGCGCGTGCGCAAAGCCACCGAGTCCCACCCCTTCAGCTTCGAGGGCAAGCGCCTCGCCGTCACCGTGAGCATCGGCGTCGCCGAGTACCAGCCTGGCAGCGACGAAAGCGTCGAGACCCTCTACGACCGCGCCGACACGAAGCTCTACGAAGCGAAGGCCGCGGGCCGCAACCGCGTTCGCGGATAAGAACCGCGGGAGGGCGAGAGATTGGGGGCCGGGAGGGCGCGCGACACGCGGTGCTCTCGCACTGCGACGACGAGCGGCATCGTCCACCCGACAAAACAGAACGGGCCCACCATCGCGTAGCGCGACGGCAGGCCCGTTACTTTACCGAGCGCTAATTAGGCGCGCAGTGCCGACGCGCGGAGCTTGCGCGTCGATGCGCCGTTCGCGGACGACGGCGGAGCGAGCTTGGCGGCCTTCTTGCCGTTCGACTTCGCGGGCTTGGCGCTCGCCTTCGAGGCAGGGGCCCTGGAGGCGGGGGCGGCCTTCGCCGGCTTCGCGAGCTTCACGCCGAGGAGGTCGGAAGCGAGCTCCGCGGCGCGCTCCGTGCTCTCCCAGCTGAACTCGTCGCGGCCGAAGTGGCCGTAGGACGACGTGGGCTGGTAGATGGGGCGGAGCAGGTCGAGCTCCTCGATCAGCGCGCGGGGGCGCATGTCGAAGTGCTCGGTCACGTAGGCCGCGAGCTTCTGGTCATCGACCTTGCCCGTGCCGAACGTGTGCACGTAGACGCCCATCGGCTTCGCGACGCCGATGGCGTAGGCGACCTGAACCTCGCAACGGCTGGCGAGACCCGCCGCGACGATGTTCTTCGCGACGAAGCGCGCGTAGTAGCAGGCCGAGCGATCGACCTTCGACGGGTCCTTCCCGCTGAAGGCGCCGCCGCCGTGCCGGCCCATGCCGCCGTACGTATCGACGATGATCTTGCGACCCGTGAGGCCGGCGTCGCCGAAGGGACCGCCGATCACGAAGCGACCCGTGGGATTGATGAAGTACTTGGTCTTCGAATCGAGCAGGTTCTTCGGGAGCGACTTCTTGACGACGAGCTCCATGACCGCTTCTTTGAGGTCCTTGTGCTTCACGTCGGGGGAGTGCTGGCTCGAAACGACGACCGTTTCGATGCGCTTCGGCCGGTCGTTCTCGTACTCGACCGTCACCTGGGATTTTCCGTCCGGACGGAGGAAGTTCACCTTGTTGGCCTTGCGCACGGCCGCGAGCGTGCGGCTCAGCGCGTGGGCGTACATGATCGGCGCCGGCATCAGCTCCGGCGTCTCGTCGCAGGCGTAGCCGAACATCAGGCCCTGATCGCCGGCGCCCTGCTCCTTGAACATGCCCTCGCCCTCGGTCACGCCCTGCGAGATGTCGGGCGACTGCGGCTCGATGGCCGTCAGCACGCCGCACGTCTCGTAGTCGAAGCCCATCGACGAGTCGGTGTACCCAATTTCCTTGATCACGCGCCGAGCGAGCTTGCCGAAGTCGATGTTCGACTTGGTCGTGATCTCACCCGCAACGACGACGAAGCCTGTCTTGCAGAGCGTCTCGCACGCAACGCGGCTCCTGCGGTCGCCCGCGAGCGCAGCATCGAGCACCGCATCGGACACGGCGTCGCAAATCTTGTCCGGGTGACCCTCGGTGACGGACTCGGAGGTGAAAAGGTAGCTCATTCGATCGATTCCTCTGGAAAGCGCCTTGGCGCGAAGTCCTCCGGGCGTGCCCGGAGCCGAGCCCCAGCCGGAGGCGCGGGGAAGCTAGCATGAAAAACTCCGCGTGCCGGCCCGTTTCGGGAGGCATTTTCGGCGCGTTTTTCGGGCGTTGTCTCGCGCTATCGCGCGTCGGCGCGCCGCACCGGGTTACTCGGGTGTGCCGCCGCTCGAATCCGGGGAAACCCGGTATTTCTCGGCTTTCGTGCGGTTCAGGGTGACCCGTACGATCTCGCCGCGGCGCACCAGCGTGAGCTTCACTCGCTCGCCCACGGTCCCCGACAACGCCTCGTGCAGGCCTTTCGGACCGAGCGCGCGCGCGTCGCGGCCGTCGATGAGCAGGATCTCGTCGCCGGGCGCCACCCCGCCCTGGGCCGCGGCGAGTCCTTCCGGCACCTCGCGCACGAACAGGCGCCCGTCGGGGCCACGCGAGAGCACGGCGCCGATCGTCCCCTTCGAGGGTCCACAGTGCGAAAGCGCCGTCACGAGCAGCACCGCGCCGAGGGCGCGCGCGGTCGCGCCGGCCAGTCCGGCGACGCGGCTCCGCGTCACGACCTGTAGCCGGCGTTCACGTCGACGTAGCCGTGCCCGAGGTCGCTCGTGACGTAGGTGAAACGCCCCGGTCCGCGCCCGAGCCGGAGCTCGACCGCGTACGCTTCGGCCGCCATGCGCTGCTGCGCCTCGGCCTCGAGCTCCGAGCCGAGCGTCACGCCGCCGCGCACGATCTCGACGCCGGCAATGCTCACGCCCGCCTCGCGCGGGTCGAACGCCACGCCGGCGCGGCCCGCTGCCGCGAGGAGCCGCCCCCAATTCGCGTCGTTACCGAACAGCGCGGTCTTCACGAGCAGCGAGGTGGCGACCGTACGCGCCACCGTCCGCGCGTCCGCTTCGGTCGCGAGACCGCTCACGTCGATGTCGACGACGTGCTTCGCGCCTTCGCCGTCCTTGACCATCGAGCGCGCGAGCTCGCGACACACCTGCTCGAGCGCCGCAGCGAGCGCCGCGGCGGGGGGCGTCACCCCGGACGCGCCGGACGCGAGCGCCAGGACGAGGTCGTTGGTGCTCGTGTCGCCGTCGACGGTGACGGCGTTGAAGGTGCGGTCCGTCGCCGTCCCGAGCATCGCCGCGAGCTCGCGCTGCTCCACCTTTGCGTCGGTGAACAGGAAGACGAGCATCGTCGCCTGGGGCGGACCCACGTCGGGGTGGATCATGCCGGCGCCCTTGCCGATGCCGAGCACGCGCACGGGACCGCCGGGCGCGTCGATCGTCGCTTCGGCCAGCTTGGGCCAGCGATCGGTCGTGCAGATCGCGAGCGCAAAGTCGTCGATTCCGGCCGGCGACAGCGCGCGCACGAGGTCCTGGGCGCGCGCCGCGATCTTCTCGCCGGGGAGCACGACGCCGATCACGCCGGTCGACGCCGGCACCACGAGCTCCTCCCCGACGCCGAGCTCGGACGCGACGGCGGCGGTCGCGCGGCGCGCAGCGGCGAG
>DASUGE010000152.1:0-6505 GCA_036274215.1 Polyangiaceae bacterium
GAAGCAGAGCGCCCCGGCCGCGGCCGTCCGCTGCGTGCGCGACTCCCTGCCGAGCGCTTCGAGGCCGAGGACGGTGGCTGCGAAGACGTACGGGATCCAGTGATAGACGTACTGAAACGCCGTGCTGAAGAGAGGCGGGCGGTCGGTGACGAGCAGCGTGAAGGGCAGTCCGGGTAGCGCCGCCAAGAGCAGCCACGGCCGGCGCACCCACAGGAACGCGAGCGGCACCGTGAGCTCGAGCAGGTAGCGGAAACGCTCGACCGTCCAGAGCTTCCGAAGCACGAAGGCGGGATTGGTGAGCAGGGTGGCCACCACCCCGCCCGCCCCGGTCGTTCCGGGAGCCTGCAGCGTCGCGTAGATATCGACGAACCACATCTCGCCGAAGCGTGGCATCACGACGAAGCGTACGACGCCGTACCAGCCGAACGAGACCGCCGCCATGGCGAGTCCGGCGCGCGGAGCGCCGCGACTGGCCCACAGCACGAGCCCCAGGATCCCGAGCCCGAATGCTACGTCTTCGCGCGAGAGCAAAGCGACCGCGAACGTGAACGCGAGCAGCACCGACCAGCGCCGGCGCGGCGCGGCGCCGGACGCGACGCGATCGGCCACCGCGATCACCGTCATCACGCACAGCATGCCGAGCGGCAGGAAGTGAAAATCGTAGAAATTCGGCCGCTCTACCGCCGGCATCAGCAAGAAGGCGAGGGCGAGCAGGAGCGCGAGTGACTCGCCCACCCGGCGTGCCGCAAACGCGTACAGCGGGATCGCCGTCAGCGCGACGATGGCGGACTGGAGCGCGAGCAGCGTTTCGGGACCCGGACGCGCCGCGTAAAAGGGGAGGAGGGCATAGAGCAGGAGCTCGAAATGCACCTTGAGCGCGCTCCAATCCTCGAGCGTGCCGTCGATCGGCGGCGAGCGAAACGGATGCCCGTGCAGCGTGTTGAAGAACAGGCTGTCGAACTCGGCGAGATCGGCGCTGAAGGTGCCGAGCCGCCGGTGATTCATGATCGTGAGCGACGAGACGCGCGTCGCGTAGAAGAGCACGAGCGCTGCGAGCATTCCGCGCAGGACCCAGCGAAACCACGGCGTTCCGTCGAGCTTCTCGAGCCGTTCGGTCGCGGGCCAAAGCTCGCGCCAGCGCGGAAGCGCTCGCCCGAGCGCGTACTCGAGGAAGACAGCGACCGCTCCCGTGAGCAGAAGGAGCTCGGTTGGCGCGTCACGCCATCCGGCGCGAGTGAGCAGGGCAAGGACGAACGGGAGCGCCAGGGCCGGCAATAGGGCGTCCCCGAGCGCCTCGAGCTTGCCCCAGAGCTCGGGGTGGCGGCGCGCGCCATGCACGAGCGCCCCGAGCGCGAACAGTGGGAGGACCACGGCTCCGAGCGCCACGGCGAGACGAGCGCGCGTGTCGAGCTCGTTCGCACCGAGGAACCCGTCAGGAGCGAGCGTCAGCACGACGGACCAATACATAGCGAGGCAGAGCCCCGCAGAAAGGACCAGCAATCGAGCCTTGTCCGACGGCTCACGCTCCCGCTTCACCGCGCGGAAGCCTACACCGCAGACGCTTCGCGTCGATCCTGAATTTGGGGGGTCACTTCGTTTGAACCCCCCAATCCACTTGGGGTTTGGCGAGATCTGTCTGCCGGTGACGCTTTTGCTTCGAGCCCGCTATTTCAAGAGCGTTGCGAGCGGCAGGCTCACGCGGCGCATCTCGTCGGCGACGAACCCTGCCAGAATTCGCGCGCCGTTTTCTTGGAAGTGCGTGCCGTCGACGCTCCCGTCGCTCTTCAGCAGAAAGAAGTCTTCGGGCGTGGGGGAGGGGCAGATCGCCTTCAGGTACTCGACGCTCTTCTCGTTCAGATCGAGCACCGGGACGTTCTTGTCGGCGCCGAGCTGCCGCATCGCATCGGCGTGGCCGCCCGTGCCGTTGCCGCCCGTGCAGTAGGCCGAATTGCGCGGCGGCGGTGTGACGAACGCGATGCCCGCCTGCTTGCCCCGCGCGGCCTCGATGTAGCGCTCGAGGTACGTTTTGAAGTCGGTGGCAGGGTCCAGGTAGTAGGGAACGGTCTCGCCGTCGTGCTCGTAGGTGGCCGTCTTGTTGCCGTCGTTCGTGCCGAATTGGACGAGCACCCAATCCCCCGCCGCGAGATCTCCGAAGAGGTCGTCGAAGTGGCCTTCGTCGATGAAGCGACGTGCCGTGCTGCCGCCCACTGCTCGGTTCGAGACGGTGACGCCGCTCGCGAACAGGGTGCCGAGCATCTGGCCCCAGCCGGCTTGGTCCGTGGTGCTCGCGGTATCCTTGTAGGTCGACACGGTCGAATCACCCGCGAGATAGATGGTGAGCGGGACGCTCGGTGCGCCGCCGGCACCGGTGCCGGCGCTCGCGCCACCCGCGCCGCTCTTGCCGCCGGCTGCGCTCCCACCGGTTTCCGCGCCGCCGCGCCCGCCCGTGGGTCCTGCGCCAGCTCGTCCGGCGCTCGTGCCGCCCGCGGGACCGGCTCCGCCGGGGGGTGCACCAGCCGTGCTTTGAGCTCCCGCGATACCGCCCGAGCCGCTCGCGCCGGCGCCACTGCCGCCGTTCGCACCGGCGCCACCGTTCTGAGGCGCCCCGCCGGCGTTCGCGCCACTACCGCCCGTGCCTCCCGCGCTCGTGCCGCCACGACTGGTGTCGCCTCCCGAGCCCGACGCGAGCCCGGCGCTGCCCGATGCTGGCGCACCTGCGGCGCTCGCGTCCGGTTTCGCGTCGCCCGCGCAACCGGCGATGGCGGACGTCGCCACGGCGAGCAGGAGCGCGCTCCGAAAGCTCATTTCACGTACGACGCGAGCGGGAGCCCCTGCTCGACGATGGCTTGGGTGACGAGCCCCGCGATCTGCTTCGCACCGGGCGTGTCGAAATGCGTGTGGTCGTCGCAGAAGAAGTCGCCGACCGGTCCCGTCGTGGAGGCGCTCACGTCGCCGCCCGAGAGCGGGCAGAAGCCGAGCGACGTATAGAGCGCGACGCTCTTCGCGTGCAGATCGATCACCGGTACGTCGAACTCCTTGCCGGCGTCGATCGTGGTCGTGACGTAGGCGCCGCGCGTGCCCTGCGCCATGTTCCCCTTGCACGAGATCGAGCTCGTGGGGGTCACGAAGACGGGCTGGGCGCCGCGCTCTTTCGCTGCCGCCGCCATCACGCCGTACGACTCCTTGAACGCGTCGAGCCCGACGTGTCGATCGCATGACGGATCGCCGTCGTTGATGCCGAACTGAATGAACAGGTAGTCGCCCGCCTTCATCCCGTTGAGCATCGCCGTCCAGCGCGACTGCAGCACCGGATCGCCGCTTGGCTCGAGCTCGAGCGTGCACTCGCCCGACGCATCCATCGTCTTCTGAACGTTGTAGAGCCAGGTGTGGACGCTGCGCCCGCCCACGGCGCTGTTCGTCACGCTGACGCGGTCGTCGAAGAGCGCGTCGAACACCTTGCCCCAGCCCACGGGACAAGGCGTTTCCCCGTTCGCGACCGTCGAATCGCCGGCAAGCCAGAGCGTGATGTTGCCGCCCGCGCCACCGGCGCCCGCGCTCGCGCGCCCGGCCGCCCCGCTGCTCCCGCTTGTCGACATGCCGCCGCGCCCTGCATTCGGCGCTCCGCCGCTCGAGACGCGTCCGCCCGAACCGGCCACGCCTGTCGTGCCGGCGCTCGGCGCCCCGCCGTCACTCCGTCCGGCGCCGCCCGACATGCCGCCTGCGCCCGACGCCGCGCTGGCGCCGAGCCCCGCTCCGCCGGCTGCTCCCGAGCCAGCGTTTCCCGAGCCACCGGTGCCGCCCGCTCCACCGGGAGTGGTGCCGACTCCCGCCTGCGACATGCTCCCACTCCCGGCGGCGGTTGCGGAGCCCGCGGACGGCGCGCCGGCGTCGCCTCCCTGGTTTCCGCGCGGAGCGTCCCCTGCCGCCTGGCTGCAGCCGGCGGCGAGAACGACGAGCGTGACGAAAGCGCGCGGGAACGCCAACACCATAAGGTTGCGGACGGCCCCCACGCTGCGTCAAGGATCGACGCCGAGCACCACGCTCACCTGCTGAAGTGGGAGCGCGATTTGCTGCGGAGGCTAGAAGCTACAGGTGCTCTGACAGCTGCCGGTGGGCGCTTTGCCGGTCATTGCTTGGTAATGGGCTCGCACTTTCTCGTTCGAGAGGCGCACGTCGTAAATCGCGACCTTGGCGATCGAGCCCTGGAACCACGCATCCTTGGCCATCGTGCCGATGTTGAGCGCGCTGTCATTCGCCTCGGGCTTCACTTCGTACTGGCTCATGCAGCCGGTGTCGCCGTGGCTCGCCTGGTTCCATTGCACGCCGTTCACCCAGATGTCGATGCGTCCCGGGTACGAGTCGTCGCAGCCGCTCGGGGTCTCCTCGGTCGTGTACTCGCCGACGATGTGATACCAGCTGCCCGCTTTGATCGTGCCGCAGGTGCCCGCTTCCCAATAGGCGCCCGAGCCGAGGCCGGCGCTGGGATTGAACGCGTACGCGGACAAGCGATTGCAGCGATCGGACGAGTTCGTCATGTTGTACATGCGCGCCTCCCACTCGCAGGTCGGGCCGTACTCTTCGCACTTGCCCATCCAGTCGACGTAGCCGCTGCTGTCTTCGTCGAACTGGAGGACGTCGGGCCGAAGCCAGGCTTCCCACGTGAGATTCTTGGTGGTGGGGATCGAGAGCGCTGCGCTCGACGGGACGCTCACGTACTGCGGGTTGCCGGCGAAGTCCGCCGCGTGGTCGCCGTTCGGCAGCTCGGCGCTCGTCGTCGTTCCGCCGTGGTACGTGCCGTCGTGCCCGTGGCCGGTGAGATCGGGCTCCGTGCCCGAAAGCGCGCTCATCGCGAGGTACATCACGGGTCCATCGGCGAGCACCGTGGCGTCGTAGTCCGAGCCGCCGGGGCTTCCGCCGGCGGGGACCCCTGCCGAGCCGGTGTCGTTGCCGCCCTCGCCGCCGCTCGTGCCACGGCCTGCGCTTGCGCCACCGCTGCCGCTCGCGCCACTTCGACCCGAGCTCGAGCCGGACGAGCCGCCGCTTCCCGCTCCGGCGCCCGCACCGCCCGAGCGTCCGGCGCTCGCGCCCGAGCCCGCGACACTTCCGGCGCTGCCGCCCGTTGCACCGGCGCCGCCCGTCGCCGCCGCCGTTCCAGCGTTGCCTCCAGTGCTGCGGCCCGCCATCGAACCGCCCTGTCCCTTGCCCGCGGCACCCGCGCCGTGTCCAGCGTTGCCGGTGCCGCCGGTCATCCCCGTCGCGGCGTCGTCGTCGCCCTGGCAGCTCGCGGCGGAGAGCACCAGTAAGCCGGAAATCACGCCCAAGAGCAGTCGCTGAGCCACGAATCAGCACGTACCCCCATCGGTGTGCAACGGCTCAGCAAGGGGGGGCATGGCCTTGTTCCCCAACGCCTCCCGCAGCGGAATCGGGCGCTTAGCGCCGCATCACCATGACGCTGTATTCCCGGTCCGTCGTGACGTTCACGTAGTAGAGCGAGCGGCAGTCAGCGGAAATAGCGGGCGAGCCGACGAGCAGCACGGGGTCCTCGAGCTGTCGGATCGTCAATGCGGTGGAGAACGTGAGCGGACCGGTGCGCTCGGCCGTGACGAGCGAGTTCTGGTTCACGTCGGTGTAGCGCGACGCGAACAGATGCTGGCCGTCGCTCGAGAGATCCGGAGTGATGAGTCCGTCGAGCCCGATCAGCGTGATCTCGGGTCCGAAGACATCGCTCGCCAGCGCGCGGGTCCGAGCGAAGAGCGGCCCTCCCTTCGTGGCAGGTGACGTGACGATCATGAGCTCGTCGGCGTCGAGCGCGAGCCCGGAAAGCGACGTCCCGAGCTCTTCCGAGTCGAGCACGAACTCCGCGTCGAGCGCTTTCCGTCGCGCGATGCGAACCGGCTGAGGCTCGTCGGTGAGCCCCTGATAACACCCAAAATAGAAGCGAAGGCCGTCGTTGCTGAGCTCGCCGGAGCGAACCAGCGTGGGAGTCAGACACGCGTCGTCGAGCATCGTGAGCTCATCGCCTGGGAGAAAGACGTCGTCCTTGCGCTCTCGGGTGCTCCGCCGAAAGTGGTGCTCCGCCGCAGCGTCCATCGGGGAGGCTTCGTAGATGAGCTCGAGCTCGTCCGCGCTGAGTGTGAGGCCGCCCAAGCGCTCGCCCGCGCCGTCCATCACGAGCGTCGGCTCGCCGAACGTCCCCGTGCAATCCGGCGCCGGCGTCCCAGCCGTCCCGCTCATCCCCGAGCTTCCGCCCGTGCTCGCGCCTCCCGTTCCCGAGCCGTCCGCTCCCGCTTCCGAACCCCCCGATCCGTTCGCGCCCGATCCGCCTGCGGCCGGCTTTCCAGCGCTACCCGCGTGGCCGCTTCCGCCTCCGCCGCTCGTCGCACTCCCGCTCTGTCCGCCCGCGCCCGACGCCGCATCATCGTCGCCGCTCGAGCCGCCACAAGCCGACACGGTCGCCGCCAACACCACGAAAACCAAGCGCACGACGCGCAGCGTACAACCGCAG
>DASUGE010000153.1:0-4335 GCA_036274215.1 Polyangiaceae bacterium
TGCTGCTTCTTTGCCGTCAGGCCCTCGCAGACACGAGGGATTCAGGGCGCGCCAGCTACCAGATTGCGCTCACCGTTTGCGAGAGCTGCCGACGGGCCACGCAGCAAGGTCGCGGTGAGGCCATCGAAGTCGGTCCCGAAGTCGTCGAGATGGCGGAGTGCGACGCGCAGCACATCGGGCACGTGGACGCCCACGTGGGCGACGTCGACGACAAGCATGCGCACGCCCGAGGACCGACGCTAGCCCGAGCATCTCAGAGTATCCCGCCGGCAACCCGCCGCGCGGTGCTCCGCCGTGACACAGGGAAATGTCGCGTTCCTGGCTGCAAACACGCGGTGTTCACGGACGTGCATCACATCGAACTTCGGTCGGAGGACGGCAGCCACCACGTCGAGAATCTCGTCACGTTGTGCGGCGCGCATCACGCTGCCGTCCAAGCGCCACGCAGCGTGCAACTTCGCCTCAAGCGCCGAGCAGCGACCGCACTTCCGCGGCGATGATCTCGAGCGCGCGGCGAAGCTCGCTCTCGGACAGGAAGGCGTAGCTCACGCGGAAGCCGTTCAGGTGCGGCTCGCCGAAGAACGCCGAATCGGTGTCTTCCACGTAGACGCCACGCTGGGCGGCGGCACGCGCGAGCGCCGGAATGCTCACCGAGCGCGGGAAATCGAGCCACAGCGTGGGCCCGCCGCCGGGAGTCGTCCAGCGTACCGGCTCGGGCATGAGCTCGCGCAGCACGTCGAGGCAGTGGCGGTAACGCGCGTCGAGCGCCTCGTGCAGCTCGCCGAGGTGCGAGTCGTAGTAGCCGCGGTCCAAGAACTCGGCGAGCGCGGCCTCGGTGAGCCATGGGCTCCCCAGCGTCGAGAGCCGCTTCTGCGCGACGAGCGCCGGAACGAGCTCCGCGGGGGCGACGATGAAGCCGACGCGTAGCGAGGGCAGGAGCTTCTTCGTGAAGCTATTGACGTAGAGCACACGCTCGCCGCCGAGCGCACGCAGCGTTGGTCGCACCTCGCTGTCGGAGAGCATGTCCGAGCCCCAATCGTCCTCCATCAACGCGAACCCGAAGCGTTCGGAGAGCTCGAGCAGTCGCACGAGCTCGTGCGTCGCGTACGAGTAGCCGGTCGGGTTCTGAAAGCTCGTGATCGCATAAAAGAGGCCGGGCCGCGCGCCGTCGAGCAGCGGCTCCCAGCGCTCGAACGGCAGCGTGCCGAACGGATCGAGGGGCAGCGCGGTGAGCTCGAGACCGTGGCTCTCGAAGAGCGAGCGCGCGTGGGCGTACACGGGGTTCTCGAGCGCGACGCGCCGGATCTCGAGCGCCCGCGCGACCATGTCGAGCGCCTGCTGCGAGCCGCTCGTCGTGATCACCTCGCGCGCGTCGACGTTCATGCCGCGGGCGCGCAGGCGCGCGGCAATGAGCTCGCGGAGGGACGGATGGCCCTGGTAGTCGTAGAGCGGCTCGAGCCCCGGAACCTTGAGCACGGAGCGAACGCAGTCGGCGAGCTTGTCCTTGGGCAAGAGCCTCGGATCGATGAGCACGGTGCTCAGCCGAATCGCATTGGGCGGCGGCACCTTGCGAAAGACACTCGGCACCGGTCGCAGGCGCGGCAGCGGCGGCTGGTGCTGCGGCTCGAGCAATGGCTTGGCGTGCGGACTCTTCGCAACGAAGACGCCCTCGCGCTCGCGCGTCTCGAGCGCCCCCCGCGCCACGAGCTCGTCGTAGGCCGCCTGCACCGTGTTCTTCGACAATCCCAGCTGTCGCTCGAGCACGCGCACCGGCGGCAGCCGCCCGCCCGCCGGCAAATGCCCCGCCCGCACCTCGGCGAGGACGGACTCGACCACATCGCGCGCCGCGACCCTCCGGCCCGGCTGCGCGGACCGCACCTGCAAGCTGAAGAACGGGGACCGCATCGCCAAATAATAGTCGCCGGCCCTGATCCGCGAAGGGACAGCCCCCAGTTGCCCCTTGGGACAACCCGCTTGCCTATCGCGCGGCAGCTCGCCGGGGCCGGAGCGCCCCCGCCGCGAACAGGCAGAGCACCGGCGTGACCACCAGATGATACCGGTCCTCCCCGAAGAAGAGGCAGTGCGTGAACGTCGTCGCCGCCAGCAACCCGAGCAGGTAGCGCCCCGCCGGTCCGAGCTCGGGACGCCCCGGCAGCGGCAGCACCGCCACGAGCGGCAACAGGCTCGGCAGCCAATAGAAGGCGTGGTCCTCGCGTGCCGCCGCGAAGGTCGCGAACATCATGATCACGACGCCGAGGCCGATCTGCACGGCGTCGTCCCACGGCGGCGGCTTCACCCAATGCAGCGCCGAGACGGCACCGAGCGCCGCGGCCACCAGCAAGAGCCGATGGAAGAACGTCAAAAACTCGCGTCCCGCGACGCGCCGCGGCTCCGTCCACACCCCCGGATCCGCTTCGTGCAGGTACTCGACGGCGTACGATTCATGATTGTACGTCTGCTCGAGCTTCTTCGGAATGAGCCCGAGCCAACGCCCTGGATCCGCTAAGATTTTCGCCTGGCCCACCTTGCGCCAGCAGTCGTCCTGCTGCACCTGCCCCGTGACGACGGCGCAGCCGTCCGAAGCCTTCAGCGTGTGGAAGCGACCCGTGGGGGTGAGCGCGCCGATCGCGAGGTTCCAGCCGCCGTTCGTCGAAACCAGCGCGCAGCCGTCGAGCTTTTGGCAGTTCCGGTACGTCCACGGCAGGATGACGGCGAACGCGACGCCGAGCGCCGCGAGCGAGTAGCGCAGGCTCTTGCCGTACGGCTTTCGTCCCATCAACGCGATGAGCGGCAGGGCGAGCAGCGAGTCGGGGCGGACGAGCGTCGCGATGCCGAGCAATGCTCCAGCACCGACGTACGCGCGCCAGTTGCCCGCCCACGCGAGCACGACGAGGCCTGCGCTCAAAAGGAGCGTCATGGCGAGCACTTCCGTCATCACGAGCGGCGAGTACGCGATGAGCCCGGGATGCAGGGCGACGAGCGCCGCGGCCAGCATGGCGCGCCCCGGCGTCGTGAAATGACGACCGAGCCGATGCACGACGGCCGTGACGCCCGCGCCGAGCAGCGCGTTGAGCACGGGCGCGACCAGGAGCCCCGCACCGAACACGCGGTAGAAGAGCGAGAGCAGGAACGAGTAGCCGACGGGGTAGTGGATCCACGGCCGCCACACGACGCGCCCGGCGACGAGCGCGTCCTCCGAGTAGCCGAGCCCTTCGGCGAGGCGTTCCGCACCGAGGTGGTAGTAGTGGCCGTCCCAGACCGGCTCGCGGCTCCACGCGATCGCGACGTAGAGGCGCGGCAGGAGCGCGACGAGCGCGACGACCAGCGTGTAGACGTAGTCGTCCCGCACGAACGAGCCGAAGCCCTTGCGCTGATTCAAGAGGCGGTTTCTCCCCCGTCTGCCGTCGTGAGCCAATCTCGGTAGCGGCGAACGTAGGTCTTGACCACCTGTGCGGCGTCGAGCTTCAGGTACTTGGCGAGCTCCTGCACGAAGCCGCGGGTGTAGACCAAGGCCGGCAGCTCGGGGAAGGCGTCCGCTTCGATAGCCCGCAAATGAGTCATGGAAATCTTGGTGGCGCGCGCGATCTCCTCGATCGTCGTGCCGCGGGACTCGCGCACCTTGGCGAGCAGGCGCCCGGTGAACTCGGTCTCGGCGTTGATCTCGCGCAACAGCTCGCGCTGCAAGAGCTCGCGCTCGGCCTCGACCGTGGCATCGACCGGCTCGACGCGCGGCGGCGTCTCGATGGGCTGGTCGGGGAAGACGGACGCTTCGTAGGCCTTGCGTCGCAGCGGATCGAGCAACGTCTCGTGCGCCTCTTCGATCTGCGCTTGCTCGGCCTTGAGCGCGTCGACCGTGAGGAGCGAGGTGAGCGGCAGGCTGCCCGCTTGGTAGATCTCGCGCTGGCGTTTGTAGGCGCGGCGGAGCTCCTCGTCCGTGGCGCCGCGTGACACGCCGAGCACGTCGTAGAGGTTCGGGTCCGGCGGGCGAAGCGGCAGCGGCTCGGCCGTGCGCTCGCTCTCGCGCGTGACCATGAGCGCGAGCATGCGCCGCGCGATGCGCTCGATGTTGCGGGCGCTCTTGCTCGTCGTGTTGTCGATGAGCAGCGGGCGCCGGCGGAGCACGCTGAGCCAGGCGGCATCGTCGTGCTCGACGTGGCCGAGGTAATCGAGCTCCGCGCCGAGGTAGCGTTTGGCCATTTCGCGCATCGTGGGCCCGAGCTCGATGTCGGTGCGCAGGCGCGTTTCGTTCACGACGAGGCGCGGCCGCAGGCGCGAAAGCTCCGCCTGGGCGAGCTGCCCGAGGTTTCCGTCGTAACGGGCGAGCGCGCGCGCCAA
>DASUGE010000154.1:0-9059 GCA_036274215.1 Polyangiaceae bacterium
TGCTCTCTACGAGCGCTACATGGTGCCGATGCTGTTCGAGCCGTACGCGCGCGATCTCGCCGAGCGACTCCGCCCGCGCGCGCCGCGCCGCATTCTCGAGCTCGCCGCCGGCACGGGTACGGTCACGCGCGCGCTCGCCGCGGAGCTACCCGAAACGAGCTCGATCGTCGCGACGGATCTGAACCCGGGCATGCTCGAGCAAGCAAAAAAGCTCGGAGCCTCGCGCCCCGTCGAGTGGCAGCTAGCCGACGCGACGGCGCTACCGTTCGCGGACGCTTCGTTCGACGCCGTCGTGTGCCAATTCGGAGCCATGTTCTTTCCCGACAAGCCGAAGGCGTACGCCCAAGTTCGCCGCGTGCTCGCGCCGGGCGGCTTCTTCCTGTTCAGCGTGTGGGACCGCATCGAAGACAACGAGTTCGCCGACGTCATCACGAGCTCGCTCGAGCGCGTCTTCCCCAACGATCCGCCCCGCTTCATGGCTCGCACGCCGCACGGCTACCGCGACGCGAACGCCCTCGCGAAGGACCTCGCGGGCGGCGGCTTCAAGACCTCCCCGGCGATCAGCGTGATCGAGAAGCGCAGCCGCGCGGCAACGGCGGGCGACGTCGCGCTCGGCTTCTGCCAGGGAACGCCCCTGCGTGGCGAGCTCGAGGCCCGCGATCCGGCGCGGGTCGAGGAGGCGACGCGCGTGGCGGCCGAAGCGCTCGCCGCCCGCTTCGGCAAGGGGCCGGTCGACGGACGCATGCAAGCCCTCGTGATCGACATCACGCGCTGATCGCGCGCCGCGCGATCACGCGTGCCACGGCGTCTCGGAGCTCGTCGCCGCCGATGGGCTTCATCAGGAAGGTGCGCGGCAGCGAAGGCGAAAGCGCCGAGGACGGCTGTCGATTGCCGCTCAAGAGGACCATCGGCAAGTCGGGCCGCGTCTCGGTCACGTGGCGCGCGAGCGCTTCGCCGTCGAGGTTCGGCATGGCGACGTCGCTCACGATGCAGTCGAAGGCGTCCTCGGTCTCGAGCGCCCTCACCGCCTGGGCGCCGTCCTCCACCGCGAACACGTCGTACCCGCCCGCTTCGAGCGCGCGCCGGAGCGCTTTGCGCACGAGCGCGTCGTCCTCGGCGAGCAAGATACGCCCGCGCGAGTGCGTCGCGCGCGGGCGACTCGCGAGGTCCGTTGCCTGCGGATCGGAAGCCGGCGCTTCCTTGCGTGGCGCGCGCGGGAAACGCACCGTGAATCGCGTCCCCTGCCCCACCGTGCTCTCGAGCTCGATCGTTCCGCCGTAGTGGTCGGCGAGCTGCTTGACGGTGGCGAGGCCGAGGCCGGTGCCCGTGGCCTTGGTCGTGAAGAACGGCTCGAAGATGCGCGCCTGCACCTCCTCGGTCATGCCGATACCGGTGTCGGCGGCAGAGAGCACGACCTCGTCCTCCGCCGCCGAAAGCTCCAGGCGGAGCTTGCCGCCCTCCGGCATCGCGTCGCGCGCATTGATGGCGAGGTTCAGGAGGATCTGCTCGAGCCCGGCGCGCGACGCCATCACCTCGCAGTCTCTTCCCGCCTCGACCTCCACGGACACGGCGTGCCCCAGAAGCCGCGGCAGCATCTTGCTCATTTCCAGCAGGATCGCCCCGAAATCGAGACGATCGTGCTCGCTCGACTCGAGCCGGCCGAAGGTGAGCAGCTGCCGAGTCATGAGGCTCGCGCGCGAGGCGGCACCTTCGAGATCGTCGAGCAGACTCACGGTGGCTGCGTCGCGGGCCTCGACCCGCATGCGCAGGATGTCGGACGTCCCGACGATGACGGTCAGGAGGTTATTGAGGTCGTGGGCGACGCCGCTCGTCAGGTTGCCGACGAGCTCCATTTTTTGGCCCTGAATCGAGCGACGGAGCGCTTCGTCGCGCTCGGCGGCCGCTTGCTGTGCTTCGGCGTGCACGCGCCGGAGCGACGCCAAAGAGGCGTGCAGAAGCACCGACGTGAGGAGCACGGTCACCGTCAGCGCCGCCCATGCGTTGCCCGGAGCATAAGGCCCGAGCTGCGGCGGAAGGCGCCCGTGGACTTCCAGGTACGCCACGAGACCGCACCACGCGGAGCTCACGAATGCCATCGCGAGCGCAGCGCGTCCGCCGACGATGCTACCGATGAGCAGCGTGCAGACGGCGAAGACCGACGCGTTCTGTCCCTGCAAGCCGCCGAAGACGAGCGTGACGAACGCGATGATGCACCAGAAGAACGACGAGAAGATCCACGCCGCGAGGACGACCCGTCCGGTGCGCACGATCGCCATCACCCCGGCGAGCCACGCGAGCACCACCGCGTAAAACTCGACGGTGACGCGAGGCTCGTTGCGGGAGTCGAACGCCGAAGCGCCGGCGGCCAACAGCGACAGCAGCACCATCGCCCGGAGCAGCCGGTACAGGAGCTCGGCCTGGCGCGTCGTCTCCGCGTCAGCGAACGACGGGGCCCGCAGCCACCGATGCATACAACAAACTACACCCTAGATCGTGCCAATCGATCGTGAATTTTTGGGCCTGCTTCGCGCGAGGCCTATTGCCTACCCCGCGCCCGCCGTCGTACGAGGGCGGTCCAGAGGACCATGCCCAAGCTCATCGCTCCCGTCGCTCTCTCGCTTCTCCCCTTGTGCTTTGCCGCCGCCTGCGCGAGCCAGCCGGCGCCGCAGGCTTCCGCGCCCACGAGCCCCGGCGCCGCGACACCCCCCCCGGCGTCCGGCACGGTCGACGCGACGCCGATCTCCGATCCGGTCGCAAACGTGCCGCCCACGTGCAAGGGCGGGACGAAGCCGGCAGCCACCGGGCTCGTCGACGATCTCGAGGACGGCGACGGCAAAGCAGCGGCGCAAGGGGGCCGCGACGGGATCTGGTGGGTAGGCAAAGCCGATCACGCCAAGATCGAGATCCCGGCCGGCGCCGTGAAGCCCTCGGACGGCGGCGCGGCCGGCGGCAAGCGCGGCATGCACTTCGTCGGCAAGACGGACAACTCCGACACCTGGGGCGCCGCGGTCGGCGTCAATTTCTTGGCGGGCGGCGGCTTCTACGACGCGTCGAAGTACGCCGGCATCGCGTTCAAGATCAAGTCGGCGAAGCCGAACCTCGACGTGCGCCTCAAGGTCAACGACGTGAACACCACCCCGGAAGGCGGCAAATGCTCCAAGCAATGCTTCAACGCCTTCGGCCGTGAGCTCATCCTCGGCACGGAGTGGAAGGACGTGACGCTCATGTGGAGCGAGCTCACCCAGCAGTCGGACTGGGGCGACGTGCGTCCCCCGATGATCGATCCAAGCAAGCTGAAGGACATCGAGTGGCAGGTCTGGCCGGGTGCCGACTTCGACGTGTGGATCGACGATATCCACCTGCTCGAGTGCCAGTGAGCCCGGTGGGCTGCGGGCGTTCGGCTCAGTCCGGACGCACGAACGCGTAGAGCGCGACGTCCACCGGAACGCCGCCGAGGATGAAGCGCTTGCGGAGCACGGCTTCGAACGCCGCGCCGGACTTCACGGCGACGCGGCGACTGCGGAGGTTCGCGACGGCCGCGAGAACCTCGAGGCGATTGAGCGCGGTGTGCTCGAACACCCAATCGACGACGAGACGGACCGCCCGCGGTGCGATGCCGCGCCCCGCCTCCGGCGAGCGCACCCAGTAACCGAGGTTCGCGACGCCCTCCGCAAGCCTGCCTTGATTGATGCCGGCCGCGCCGAGGAACGTCCCCGCGTCGTCGACGATCGCAAATTCGTAAACGGTGCCCGCCGCGCGACCGGCTTCGACGCCCGAAAGCCACGCCTCGGCGTCCGCCAGCGTGTAATCGGGCTTTGCCCAAGGCATCCACGGCTCGAGCTCCGCCGCAGACTCGCGCACCGCGGCCACGACGACCTCGGCAAAGCTCCTGTCGAGGGGCACGAGACGTACCTCACCCACCATCGAGGCGACGCTACCACGGACCTCGGCTAAGCTCCTCGCTCGTGGAACCGAGGTCGAAGGCAGGGCGGAGGCAGCTGCTCCTTGGGGGCGGCGCCGTCCTCGCGTCCGGTGCGGCCGGTGTGGCGCTCTGGCCAAGCAAGCAGGAGCGGGCCGCGTATCCGTTCGTGCGTCGAGTCGGCGGCGGACGCGAGGCGCTCTGGGAGGTGGCGCCGGAACGGCTCGCTCAAGTCACCGCCGAAGACGCGAGTCGCCTCGAACGCTGCTTGGCGACCCTCGAGCGCGGCGTGAAGGCGCTCGAAACCCTCGACGCGCGCCTCGTGAACGCGAAGGTCGGCGAGCTTGCGCCTGCCGACCGCGCAGGGCTGCGCGAGCGCTGGTGGCAGGTCTTCGATCCGATGCTCGCGATCGACGAGCTCAAGGCGCGTTACCAGGCCTGGTACGGGCTCGACTACCTGAAGCAGCCGCGCCTGCATGCGCGCGCCTTCGCCTTGAGCTTCGCCGGCCTCTGCGCGCAGGCCGACGCGGGGCTCCGGCTGCTCGACGCGCTCCGAAACAGACCCGTGCTCCAAACCTTGTTCGACGAGGCGATGCCGAGCGTGGGGCTGCCCGCCCGGACGTGGAGCGCCCTCCGAGCGCGGATCGCGCGTACGCGCGACCTGTTCTTCATCCCGTTCGGGGGACAGTGGTACGACGACTGGATCCGCCCGAAGCTCACGGACGACACGAAGCTCGCCTCACTGCTCGCGGCGCTAGAAACCCTGCGCGGAGCCGCGCGACGCAAGGTACTGACCCCGAGCGCTCGCGCTTTCGAGAACAAGACCGACGTGGTCAAAAACGAGCTCTTCGTGCGCTGGTTTCCGCTCCAGCACGAGCTCGCGGAGTGGGCCGGCGACACGCGCTTCGCGAAGGAATCACGTCACTTGATCGACGACGCGCAGCTCGCCACCTTTCGCTCGAAGCTTCGCCCGGGCGACGTGATTCTCGAGCGACGCAACTGGTACCTGTCGAACGTCGGCTTGCCGGGTTTTTGGCCGCACGCCGCGCTCTACCTCGGCACGCAGGGTGAGATCCTCGCATCGCTCGCGGGCGAGCCCGCGGTGATTCAGGCGTACGAGGGAAATCTCGCGAGCCACTTCGAGAAGGTCGCACCGAAGGCGTGGGCCTCGCTCGCCGAGCGCGACGCGAGCGGGCACGACTGCCGCGTGATCGAAGCGGTGAGCGAGGGCGTCGTCTCCTCGTCGCTCGAGCATTCCTGCGCGGCCGACTACGTGGCCGCACTCCGCCCGCGCGTGCCCGCGCTGTTGCGTGTCCGTGCCATCGAGCGGGCGCTCACGTTCTGGGGACGGCCGTACGACTTCAATTTCGATTTTTTGACCGACGACCAGCTCGTCTGCTCCGAGCTCGTCATGAAGGCGTACGAGCCGCAAACGACCGACGACCAGGGGCTGCGCGTACCGTACGTGGAGCTCGTGGGCCGGCGCGCCGTGCCGCCGACCTCGCTCGTCCAGACGTTCCGCGACGAGCGAGGCCAAAAGGAGCCGCAGCTCGAGTTCGTGTATTTCCTCGAAGGGCGAGAGCGCGAGCGGCGCGCCGTCGTGGCGGACGCCGACGCGCTCGCGGCCACGGTGACCCGACCGAAGTGGGACATCGTTCAGCCTTGAGCGCGTCGTGCGGCCGTGGCGACGCTTTACGCTACGGCTCGAGCTCCTCGACGGGCCGCGCCGTGAGGCGCTCGAAGAGGCGCAGCACCTGCGCCCGGTTTCGCTCGAGGTACGCCGAGCCGACGATGAGCAGCATCCCGACGGCGCTGAGGCCGGCCCAGCGGAACACGTGATCGGCACGCACGGCCAGCCAGACCTCCGCACCGATGCCGAACAGCGCGACCAGCGCGCCGCCCGCGAGATGCACGCGCTGGCGAAGCGCCGCACCCCACACCGCGACACCGATCCCGAGCACGACGCACGACAGCGCCGCGACACCGTCGAGCTCGAGCACGCTCGCCGTGACTGCCGTCATCAAGCCGAGCAGGACGCCGCAGGCCGCCAGCGCATCGCGCCCGTGTGCGCCGCGCCGCGACGCGAGCACCAGCAGCAGCGCCCCCGGCAAGCCGAGGCTCAAGACAGCCCACGACGGACCGAGCCGCGGCAGGGACTCCGACCAGATTTGACCCCAGCCGCCGAGCGCGAGGAGCCCTGCGCCCCACGACCCGAGATCGCGGACGTTGGCGGAGCGCGTGCGCTCGAGCAAGAGCCAGATGCTCGCCGCGCAGGTGAGCACCACGATGCCGCGGAAGGTCGCTCCGGCGTGATACAGGTGCACCACGCGCCCGAGCATGATGAGCGGCGGCACGAACGGCATCCCGCGCGCCAATCGCCCCTCGAAGGTGTCGAGCCGTGAGGCCTTCGCGAAGCGCGCGACCTCGAGCACGAGGAGCCCGACGAGCGCCCCGCCGGCCAGGAGCGCGGCGACCAGGGGCGTGCGCACGGGGACGATCACGAGGAGATTCGCCGCGACGAACGCGAGGGTGAGCGCCTTCGCTTCCTTGCGCGCGAGCGCGACGAACGAGACCGCCGAGAGTGGCACGAGCACGACGAGCGTGCCCACGACGGCCAGAACCGCCGAAAGCCGCGTCGGCGCGAGCCAGCTCGCGTAGTGCGGCACGAGCGCGAGCGGCTCGAGATGGAACTGCGAGTACACGAGGCCGCCGAGCACGGCGAAGCTCACGGGCACCGTCGCCAGCAAGAGCCCGAGGAACGTGCGCGCGGAGCGCCCCTCGCGCACGGTGAGCCCGACGAAATACGCCGCCAGAGCGAGCAGCAGCGACTGGCCCACGAGCATCGCGTAGCGCGTGAGATCGTTGCCGTCCTGCCAGTGCTGGAGCATGAACGTCGAGGCGGACGCCACGACCAGAAGCGCCCCGGCGACCCGCAGGGCTCGCGCGAGCGCCTCGGAGTCGAGCGCGGATTCACGCGGGCTCACGACGCCACCTCCTCGGACTCGCGACGCAGCGCTTCGAGCTCGAGCTTGAGGGCCGCTTCCTCTTCGGCGCTCGTGAGCTCCTCGTCGAGCGAGTCGGCCGTCACCGCGACGCAGCCGCTCGCGACCTCGCTCTCGGCGACGCGCTCCTCCCAGCGCTCGAAAATGTCGCCAATTTCGCTGCTATTCACGGCGCCGCTCCCCTGCACGATGACGAGCGCTTCGGCGCGCGATTGGCGCGTGCGCATGGTGTTGCGCTGCTGGCGGAGCTCCACGAGCTTCGTTTCGAGCGTCTGGACGTCGCGCTTGAGCTGCTGCTCGATGCGATCGTGCTCAGCCACTTGACCGTTGAGCTCGATGCTGCGGGTTTCGCTGCGCTTGGCGCGCCGCAAGCACTCGAGCGCGCGAGTCTCGTTGCTCTCGCGCTTGGCGCGCTCCCGCCAGCGTACCGCCCCTTCCTGCTCCTCGCTGAACGACTGCCGGAGCGCGGCGCCGTCGCGTCCCACGCGCGCGAGCTGCACCTTGGCTCGCCCGACGCCCTGCTCGAGCTCGCGTAGCGCGCTCGTCGCCTGCGCCTCGTGATTTTCGACCTGGGCGATGAACCCGTCGATGCTCGACAGGAACCCGCTCGTGAATCGCTTCCAACGCACCATCATTGAATTCACTCCTCGAGCCCCCACGGCGGGGGCTCGCGAGGCTCCCCTTCAGCAAGCGCCGCGCCGCGTCACCAACACTCAGTAACCATCGGATATTGCTAGCTTTGACGCCCCACGCCAGCTCCTGGATATACATCTTCTGTACTCCATGAGTACATTCAATGAGCATGTTCTTCCGTCCCGAGGAACGCCGCTTCGCCAGCGCGGTCGCGAGCATCGCCTACGAGAACCCGTTCTCGCCCGAGCGCATGACCAGCGAGCGGCTCGCCTTGCTGGAGGAGTTCACCGACTCGGGCGGCGTTTGGTCACCCGACGGCGCGCACGGCCAGGAGCGCCCGTTCCATCCCGAGCGCCCGAACGTCACTCGCCTGCGTGACCTCAGCTGGCAGCACGCCCTGAGCCTGCGAAAGCGTCTCGATCGCCAGAAAGGCGAGCTTACGCGGAGCGATCTCGCTCTCTACGAAGATCTCTGCCTGTATGCGCTCTTCGCGCGCTACGAGCTCAACCTGTTCGAGCTCGCTACCGACGAGTCCGCGGCGGACAAGCGCGTCGGCTTCTACGCTTCCTTTCGCTCCGAATTCGAACAGCTGCTCGTCGAGCCCGGGCTCCCGCGCCCGTCGGGGCTCGGCGCGGCTGGAGCCCTCGCCTTCTTCTTTCAGATCCGGCGCGCGTTTCACTTCATTTTCCGCTATTTGCTCGGCGTTTCGGAGCCCGTGGCGAGGCTTCGGGCCGAGACCTGGCAGTCCGTCTTCACCCACGATCTCCGGCGCTACCAGGGCAGCGTGTTCCGGCACATGGCCGACATTCCGACGCTCATCGTCGGGCCGTCCGGCACCGGCAAGGATCTGGTCGCGCAGGCCATCGGCTACTCGCGCTACCTCGCCTTCGACGAAAGCAAGCAGCGCTTCGTCGAGGCGTTCGCGAGTCAGTACCACGCGCTCAACGTCTCGACCTTGTCGAAGGGCGTCGTCGAGTCGGAGCTCTTCGGCCACCGCCGTGGCGCGTTCACCGGCGCGCTCGAGGATCACCGCGGCTGGCTCGAGCAGTGCGGTCCGGACGGCACGGTGTTCCTCGACGAGATCGGCGAGCTTTCCACCGATCTGCAGGTGAAGTTTTTGCGCGTGCTGCAGACTCGGGAGTTCCAGCGGCTGGGCGAGACGAAGCCGCGGCTCTTCCTGGGCAAGATCGTCGCCGCCACGCACCGGGACCTCGACGAGGGCCTCGTGAGCGGCTGGTTTCGCGAAGATCTCTACTACCGGCTGTGCGCGGATCGCATCCAGACGCCGAGCCTGCGCGAGCGCTTGGCGGCGGATCCACGCGAGCTCGCGATCCTGGCCGGCGTCCTCAGCGAACGCATCGCGGGACCCGAGCACGCGCCTGCGCTCACGAAGGACGTGCTCCATTGCGTAGAAAACGAGCTCGGCGGGGGCTATCCGTGGCCGGGCAACGTCCGCGAGCTCGAGCAGTGCGTGCGCAACGTGCTGGTGCGGCGTCGCTACCGCC
>DASUGE010000155.1:0-9616 GCA_036274215.1 Polyangiaceae bacterium
TGGGGTTTTCCGAACACGTACACGTACACCAAGGCCATCGGCGAGCAGATCGTCGCCCGCTCCGGCCTCGCCTTCACGATCGTGCGGCCGGCCATCGTCGAGTCGGCTCTCCGCTACCCGTCCGTCGGCTGGAACGAGGGCATCAACACGAGCGCGCCGCTCATCTACATCCTGCGTGAAGGCGGGCTGCAAATCCCCGGCTCCGACCACTTCCTCGACATCATCCCGGTCGACATGGTCGCGGGCGGCATGTGCATCGCGCTCGGCGAGCTGCTCGAGGGCCGGCAGAAGCTCGTCTACCAGCTCGGCTCGACCGACACGAACCCCTGCACGATGAGGCGTTTCTTCGAGCTCACCGGGCTCTACAAGCGCAAGTACTACCAACGCACGGTGCGCGGCGGACCGCTCTTCGCGTACCTGCAGTCGCATTTCGAGGGCGCGCTGCTCAATCGCCCGCAATTCGAGAGCTACGGGCCGAGGAAGCTCGCGAGCCGCGCCACCTCCCTCGCGGGAGCGCTCGACAAGGCGGCGGTGGGGCCGGCGCGCGCGCTGCTCTCGCCCGCGGCGGACGCCATGCGCAAGTTCGCGCGCCAGCAGCAGCGCGTCGGCAAGGTGCTCGAGGTGTTCGTCCCGTTCACCGTCGATTACCACTATGTATTCCGCTGCGATCACGTGCGCGAAGGGCGCGACCGTCTCTCGGTCGCCGATCGGCGGCGCGTGGGCTGGGAGCCCGAGAGCATCGATTGGCGCGCGTGGTTCTTCGACGTGCACATGCCCGGGCTCGAGAAGTGGGTGTTCCCGCAGATCGACGAGAAGGTGAAGCGGCGCCGACGCGCCCCCGAGCGCCACGAGACCCTGACGGCGCTGCTCGACGACATGGCCGCGCGCTTCGATCTCGCCGTCGCGCTCCAGCGCGCCGAGCCGGAAGGTCTCACGCGGCTCTCCTTCCGCGAATGGCGCGAGCACGCGCTGGCTGCCGCGGCGCGCTTGGGCGAGCTCGGCGTGAAGCCGGGCGATCGCGTGGCGCTCGCCGCGCAAAACCACCCCGCCTGGCCGATCGTGTTCTTCGGCGTGCTCTACGCGGGGGCGACGGTCGTGCCGCTCGATGCGGGCGTCGAGCTCGACGTGGCACGAACCTTGGTCGACGCCTCCGGGGCGCGCGTCTTTTTGTGCGATCGCGAATCACGCGAGCGGCTCGAGCTCGGCCTCCGCGATCGCGCGACGTTCGTCGACATTCGGAAGCTCGCCGCGCCGGGCACGCAGGCGGCGCCGCCCGCGACCGATCCGAACGACGTCGCCGCTCTGATCTACACGAGCGGCACGACGGGCAAGCCCAAGGGCGTCGCGCTCTCGCACCAGAACCTGACGGCGCTCGTGGCGTCGCTGGCGCCGCTCTTCCCGCTCGACAAGGCGGATCGCGTGCTCAGCGTGCTGCCGCTGCACCACACGTTCGAGCTCACGTGCGGCATGCTCCTCCCGCTCTCGCGTGGCTCGCGCATCGTGTACCTCGACGAGCTCAACGCCGAGCGTCTCGAGCACGCGCTGTCGGTGGGGCGCATCACGGGGCTCATCGGTGTTCCCGCGCTCTGGGAGATGCTCGAGCGGCGCATCCTTTCGCGCGTCGCCGAGCGTGGCGCGCTGTTCTCGCACGTCTTCGATTTCGCCGTGGAGCTCAATCGCTCGCTCGGCAAGGCGATCGGCATGGACGCAGGGCGCACGCTCTTCGGCCCCGTGCATCAGGGACTCGGCGGACACCTCCGGTTCCTCGTGAGCGGCGGCGCGGCCTTGCCCGAGCGCACGCACCATCTGTTCGCCGGGCTCGGCTTGCACCTCGCGGAAGGCTACGGCCTCACCGAGGCGTCGCCCGTGCTCACCGTGGCCGAGGCCGGCCCGACGGCGCGTTCCGGCCACGTCGGCAAGCCGATTCCGGGTGTGGAGCTCAAGATCCTCGAGCCGAACGCCGACGGAATCGGCGAGGTGGTCGCGCGCGGTCCCAACGTGATGCTCGGCTACTCCGACGATCCGGAAGCGACGCGGCAAAGCATCGACGCGGACGGCTGGCTCCACACGGGCGATCTCGGAAAGCTCGACGGACGCGGCAACCTCGTGATCTCCGGCCGCAAGAAGGACGTGATCGTCGCGTCCAACGGCGAGAACGTCTACCCCGACGACGTGGAGGCGCGCCTCGGACGCATCGAAGGCGTGAAGGAGCTCGCCGTGATCGGCTTGCCCGACGGCCGCGGCGGCGAGCGCGTCGCCTGCGTCGCCGTGCCCGAGCAGGAGGGCGAAGGCTCCCGCGCCGAGCGCCATGCCCGCGCGCGGCGCGCTCTCGACGCGGCCGTCGCCGCGTTGCCCGTGGCTCAGCGGCCCGTCGTGCTCACCGTGCTCGACACGCCCCTCCCGCGCACGACGACCCGCAAGGTGAAGCGCGCCGAGCTCCGCCGCCAGGTCGAGCGTCTCCTCCAGGCGAGCGAGCCGCCGAGCGTGCGCTCCGGCGCGCACGACGTGGCGGCGCAAAGCGTGCGCAGCGCCGCCGCGACGATCGCGCGGCGCGACGCGCAGTCCCTGCACCCTGCGATGAGCCTGCGCGGCGATCTCGCCTTCGACTCGCTGATGCTGCTCGAGCTGCTCGTCGCGCTCGAAGCCCAGCACGGCCGGAGCTTCGACGCGGAGCGCTTGAACGCATGCCAGACGCTCGGCGACGTCGAAGCGCTCCTGCGCGAGCGCGCCGAAACGCGCCGTCCCGTCGCCTCCGCGACCATCGCCCTCGCCGAGCCGCGGAGTCTCGAGGTGCCCGAGCCGCTGCGCGACGCCGCCATGCATTGGCTCGGGCGCGCGCAGCACGGCTTCTACGACCGCGTGCTCGAGACCGAGGTGTTCGGTCGCGCCCACATCCCCTATAACCGCAACGTCATCGTCGCGGCGAATCACGCGAGCCACCTCGACATGGGGCTCGTGAAGTACGCGCTCGGCAGCTACGGCGAGGAGCTCGTATCGCTCGCGGCGCAAGACTACTTCTTCGAGGGCAACCGCTTCCTCACGGCGTACTTCGAGAACTTCACGCGCCTCGTGCCGATGCCGCGCAACGGCACGCTCCGTCAAGGCCTGCGCAAGGCCGGGGAGCTCCTCGATCAGGGCAAGACCGTGCTGCTTTTCCCCGAGGGCACGCGCAGCACCGACGGCCAGGTGCACGAATTCAAGGCCATCGTCGGCCACCTCGCGCTCCACCACGGCGTCGACGTGCTCCCCATCTACCTCGGCGGCACGCACGCCGCGCTCCCGAAGGGCGGTAAGGTCGTGCGCCGTCGCGACGTGCAAGCGCGCATTGGCCCCGTACTCGAAGCCGCCGAGCTGCGCCGGCTGACCACGGGTCTGCCGCTCGCCGAAGCGTCGCGCAAAGCCTCGCGTCTGATCGAGGAAGCCGTGCGGTCCCTCGGCCGTGGCTCGCGGCTAGTGCTCGCGTCGCTCACGCCCGGAGCGGCCGCGGAGGAACCACCGCCTCCACCCACGCTCGGGGCCATCTTCCAGGAGCTCGAGCGTCGCTTCGCTCCGAGCGCCGTCGAGCGCCCCACCAGCTACTACTTCTCGCTCGGCGACGACCGCTTCACGCTGCTCGTCTCGAAGGACGGCTGCGAGGTGAAGGAAGGCAAGCACGTGGCCGCTGCAGATTGCGTGCTCAAGACCTCGCCCGATCTCTTCACGCGCATCGTACGCGAGGCGTACGTGCCCTCGCCCGCGGAGTTCAGGTCCGGCGCCGTAAAAACCAACAACGTGGGCCTCCTGCTCGAATTCCAGAAGGCATTTCGGCTGCTCGAGCCCGCGAGCCCGGCCGAAGGCGAATGACGATGAGCGGCACGGAGAACGGACACGCGCCCAACGGCGCCCCTCACGCGCGCCGCACGGCGTGGGTCGGCGGTGCCACGGGGTTTCTCGGCTCGCACCTCGTGCAGGCGCTCCGAGCGCGCGGCGACGAGGTAGTGCCCGTCTCGCGCACGGGCGGCGGCGGGCGCGCGCGGCCGGTCGACGTGCTCGACGCCGATGCCGTGCGCGAGAGCGCCCGCGGCTGCGACCTCGCGTTCCTCTGCACCGGCAAGGTCACGCGCGGTCGCGACGACTCCGAAGAGCTCTATCGTCTCCACGTCCAAGGCACGAAAAGCGCCCTCGCGGGGCTCAAAGCAGCGGGTGTGCGGCGCGTCGTCTTCGCGAGCACGAGCGGCACGCTCGCGGTCGGCACCGATCCACAGCGCATCGCCGACGAAGGCTGCCGCGCGCCGCTCGAGATCATCGCCGCCTGGCCCTACTACCGCACCAAAGTCTACGGCGAGCGCGAAGCACTCGCGCAGAACGCGCCCGATTTCGAGCTCGTGGTCGTCAATCCGAGCCTCTTGCTCGGCCCGGGCGACGTGCGCGAGTCCTCGACCGGCGACGTGCGGCGCTTCCTCGAAGGCGTCTTCCCCGCGACCCCGGCGGGCGGCATCGCTTTCGTCGACGTGCGCGACGCGGCGCTCGGCATGCTGCTCGCCGCCGACCGCGGCCGCGCCGGCGAGCGCTACATCCTGAACGCGCAAAACCTGACCGTCGAAGCGTTCTTCCAGCGCCTGGAGCGCATCAGCGGCGTGCGCGCGCCGCTCTTCAAGCTCCCCGCGTCGCGGCCGCTGGCGCTCGGCATGAATGCCCTCTTCAGCAAAGCCGTGCGTGCCATCGGCGGCCAGCCTCCCGTCTCGGAGGGGACGGTCGAGATGGGCCAATACTTCTGGTACTGCGACGCGAGCAAGGCGGAGCGCGAGCTCGGCTTCCGCCCGCGCGACTCCGGCGAAACGCTGCGCGACACGATCGACGATCTGGTCGCGCGCAAGGTCGTGTTCCCGAAGCGCACGCGCCACGCGCCGTTCGGAGGCGTGCGGGCGTGAGGGACAGCGGGGGGACGACGTCGCAGAGAGCGGTGGGGCGCGCGAGCGCCCTCGTTTTGCTCGTCGTGCTCGGCATCGCCCCGGCATGCGCCTCCGACGACGCGGAGCAGACTCCCGTCGAAGCTTTCTGCTCGGGCGTTTGCGGCGCGGCAATACGCTGCGGTTTGGCGGATAACAGCTGCTCGTCGAGCTGCGCGCAAAGCGCCCACGCCGATCGCTACAGCAACGAGGGCGCGCGGCACCTGGGCGATTGCCTCGACGGCCTCACGTGCTCCGCTTTCTCCGACGAGACGGTCTGGAACGAGCAATTCAACGCCTGCTGGCAGTCGTCGAAGCCGCTCGTGCCGGTCACCGAGCACGTTCGCGGCGTGTGTCGCCGCTACGTCGAGGCGTCCTTCGAGTGCAGCTCGCTCTATTCGACCGAGCGATGCGAGCTCGACCTCCGGATGTGGTCCGACGACGTGCTCGACGCCGCGGCGGCGTGCTTTCCCGCGTCGGACTGCGACGCGCTCGGGGCCTGCCTGAAGGGGGCGTTCGGTTGACCGCGAGCGGCCGCCCCCTGCTGCTCGTCGTCGCGCTCGGGCTCGTCGCCTGCGGAGCCAGCGACGAGCCGGACACGCTCGGCCCGCTGCCGCACTACCGAATCCCGGGCTGCGAAGCCTACGACACTGCTCCCTGCGACGTGCGCGCCCCGGCGTGCCAGTCGCGCCTCATGCAGATCGCGGTGTGCCTGCGCCAGGATGAGCCGGCCGACCTCCCGCCCGTGAGCGTGGTGAGCGAAACCGAGTACGCGAGCATCCTCACCGAGCGCGTGGCCGGACGGGCCCCGACGCCGAATCGCGACGAGCTCGAGTGGGCCCTCGCGAGCTTCGGTCTCGTGAAGCCCGGTGCGCTCCGCGACGACGCCATGGTTCTCTACACTGCGGCACACATCGAAGGCGAATTCCGCCCTGACAAGCAGGACGTGCTCATCATCGATCACGGGGCCGACACCGACATCGCGGAGGCGAGCAACACCCTCGTTCACGAGTTCGTGCACGCGCTCCAGTACCGTGAGCTCGCGGATTTCGACGACGGCTACGTGGCGACGTTCGATACGCGCCTCGCGCTCAAGTCGCTCATCGAGGGGGAGGCGCGTTTTCACGAGCTCCGCTACCGCGCGCCGATGCTCGGGCTCGATCCGCGTCAGGTCGATTGGGAACGCACCTTCCAGAACGGCGTTTCCACGGCAGAAGCTTGGGTACTCAAGCAGGATTCGCCGTTTCTCGCGGTCACCGTGCTCCCGTACGGCTGGGGCTCGCGCCTCTTCTCGTTCGAGTGGGACGAGACGGGTCACGCTGGCGTTCTCGCGCGCTTTGCCGAGCCCCCGACCACGACGCACGCGCTGATGGCGAGCGTGCACGCCTACGAGCCCGACGACTTCACCTCGCCGGACATCGCGCTGTCCGAGCTCCCGTCCGGCTGGTCCGCCATCGGTCACGAGGTCCTCGGCGCCGTCGGCACCTTCCTGGTCCTGGCCCGCTACGTCACGCCGGATGAAGCACGCGAGCTCGCGCTCGCCTGGCGCGGCGACACGTTCACCGTCCTTCAGCGCACCGCAGACAACACCACGGTCGGTGTCGTCGCGCTCTGGTCCGTCGAATTCGCGACCGAAGCTGCGGCAACCTCCGCCGCGTCGCGCGTCACGCTCACGGCACCGGGAACGACTACGACTCGCGCCACGGGCACGCGGCTGACCGTCGTCGTGAGCGATCGGGCGGCGGATCTCACGTGGCTCTTGCCGCCGGAATAGCGCCACGCACGGGTAAACCCGCTGAACAGTTCTTTCATTCCCATTTTGAACTGCTCAAAAATATTGGACTTTTTCGGGGGCGCCGGCCGTAGACAAGGAGGTCCCCCGTGCTTATACGTACCTCGAAGCAACCCTCGGAGGCCCCCCGGTCGTGTTCAAGCGCATCACTCTGTTCATTCTGACGAACCTCGCGATCACCGTCACCATCGGCATCGTGTGGGGGGTCCTGCAAGCGACGGGCGTGATGCGCAACGTGGACGCGCTCGGCTCGTACGGCCCCCTGCTCGTCTACTCCGCGCTCTTCGGCTTCGGCGGCGCCATCTTCTCGCTGCTCGCCTCGAAATGGATCGCCAAGTGGACCACCGGCGCTCAGGTCATCGAGTCGCCGCGCAACGCGACGGAAGCGTGGCTCCTCGACACCGTGCGCCGCCACGCGAGCCGTGCCGAGATCGGCATGCCCGAGGTCGCCGTCTACGACTCGCCGGACATGAACGCGTTCGCGACGGGTGCCACCAAGAATAGCGCCCTCGTCGCCGTGAGCACCGGGCTCCTCAACTCGATGGATCGCGCCGAGGTCGACGCCGTGCTCGGGCACGAGATCACCCATATCGCGAACGGCGACATGGTGACGCTCACGCTGCTCCAGGGCGTGCTCAACACCTTCGTCATCTTCCTCTCGCGCGTGATCGGCGGGCTCATCGACAGCGCGATGCGCGGCCGCGACGAGCGCGATCGCGGCGGTGGCATCGGCTACTTCTTCACCGTCATGATCCTGCAGATGGTGCTCGGCCTGCTCGCGTCGCTCATCGTCGCGGCCTTCAGCCGCTGGCGCGAATACCGCGCGGACCGCGGCGGCGCCGAGCTCGCCGGCACGCAGGGCATGATCAACGCGCTCCGCCGCCTCGGCCACGCCGAGGAATCCGGCTTGCCGAAGGCCATGGCCGCGTTCGGCATCAGCGGCGGCGGCCTCATTGGCCTCCTCCGCACGCACCCTCCCATCGAAGACCGCATCCGCGCCCTGCAAGAGCGCCGCGCGTAAGACGACCCGATGCGCGACGCGCCGTGAGCGAACGGCAACCCACCGTTCTACGCACCACACGTCCGAAGGGCAGCGAAAGCCGCTCGGAGGGCGCTGTCCAGCTCGACCGAGGGCGAGTCGATCTTATTGCGGGCGACGTCGCCGTACGACGCCGTCCGGAGGCTCGCTCCGCGCACGGTTTGGCTGGGTGCGTTCGGGCGCCGGGCGCCCGGGCGTCGAGGGTGCGCTCGGTGCGGCGGCCTGCGTCGGCCCAGCGGGAGGCTTGGTGACCGGGACCTGCGCGCTCGCTGCCGCTGGTGCCGCAACGGCGGCCTGCGTCGGAGGAGCGGGCGGCTCCGGCTCCGCAGGCGGCAAGCCGAGGCGCTCGCGCAACAGGTCGCCGAGACGGCCGAAGCTTCCGCCGGCCGGGGCCGCGGCACCGTAGTCGCGGAAGTTCTTGCGCTCCTCCACCCTCGCGACTTGCGTCGCGCTGAAGCGCAGCCGGCCGCCCGCATTCGAGACGAGCACGACCTCGAGCTCTTTGCCCGGCGGGAAGGCGCGGCGGTGATCGGCGCCCGGCGGCAGGCCGAGCTCGGCGAGCCGCACGAAGCCGTCGCCCTTGCTGGTCGCGACGGTGATGCCGCCGCCGACGCTCGCGATGACCTTGGCCTTCAGCACCTCGTCGGGCTGAGCGGTTGCAGCGGGATCAGGCGCCTGCAGCGCACGGAGCGACAGCTTCACGCGGGGACCGCGTTCGGAGTCCTCGACGCTGAGGACGCGGACGCGCACGCGCTCGCCGAGCTGCACGGCATCCTCGGCGCGCTCGACGCGGCGCCACGCCAGCTCCGACAGGTGCACGAAGCCTTCGACGCCGTCGAGATCGACGAGCGCGCCGTGGCGACTGAAGGCGCTCACCGTCCCTTCGAGCTCGGCGCCCGGCAAGATGCGCGCAATCGCGCCCGCGCGCGCGGCGCGGCGTTGCTCTTCCACGAGCGCGCGGCGCGAGACGCTGAAGCGCGGACCGTCGGGGCGCGGATCGACGACGGTAGCGTCGAATGTGCCGCCCACCTGGACCAAGAGCTCGTCGTCGTTACCGAGTAGCTCCGAGCGGAGGATGCGGCCGTCGCCGGGGGTGCCGGCGTCCACGTAGACGCTGTCGCCGGCGACCTTGATCACCTTCACGCGAACCACGTCTCCCGCGTGCAGGCGCCGGCCAGTGGCGGAGCCCTGGCTCGCCGCCTGCTTCATGAGGGATGCAAAGCTTTCGTCGGACATCGTCGTGTCACGGGTCCGGCCGCACGCGGCGGAGCCCGAGCCTCACGCAGCATGCCACCGATCGGCACGCGCTGTGTGTTTCAACCTGAGCGCAATGACGACGGCCTGCCGTCCAGGCGCTTCGAGGTGGCGCGGCGCAAGAGGAGGCTCGCGCCGACCATCCCCGCGAGCCATGGGCCGGCGCTCGGCGCGGCGCGACGCTCGGCGACCATGCACGCGGCACAGCCGCCGGACCGAGGCGCGCTCTGCGCCAGCGCATGCTCCGCGGTCCGTGCCGGCCCGGCGTCCTCCCGCGGCTGGGCGGCCAGCGCGCGCACGGCGGCTGCTGGAAGCTTCGCCGTCTCGAGGGCGTCGCTCTCGCTTGCCCCGCTCTCGATCCACGCGACGATGAGCGCGATGTCGTCGGTGCTGAGCTGAGCCTCGCCTTCGGGCGGCATGTGGTCGCCGTCGTCGAGCGGCGCCCGAATGCGCGTGACGAGGACACTGTGCGCTGGATCGCGCGGGGCGACGGCGGGGCCGGTGTCACCGCCGCTGAGAAGTGATGCGTGCGGCGTCACGCGAAGCCCGCCCGACGGGTCCGGGCCGGAGTGGCACTTGTCGCAATGGGAGCGGAGTAGCGGC
>DASUGE010000156.1:0-12140 GCA_036274215.1 Polyangiaceae bacterium
CGGCTCGAGCTCGGCGAGGACATCGAGCGCGATTCCGACGACGACCTCGCGCCCACTCGCGTCGCTCGCGAGCGCGACTCCACAACGCCGAGCGCCGCCGTCGCCGAGCCCGGCGAGCCACTCCGTGAAGCGCTCGCTCGCTTGCGCGCCCGCGGCTTTACCTGCGAGCGTCCAGATGCGCGGCCAGACGTAGGGTGCTCCTTCGGCGCGCAGCACGAGCGTCACGTCTTCGGCATCGAGCGAGGGCAGGCCGCGGAGCTCGCGCTCGGCGATGAAGGCGGCGGCCCGCTCGAGCGCTCCGTCGCGGGCGGGGCAGGCGCGGCCGACCTTGGTGGGCGGGTCTTCGCCCGGTTGTGGCGAACGGGTGAGGGGTTGCCAGGTGTAGGGCTCGCCGCCTTCGGTGCTGACGCCGGCGCTCGCTGCCGGGCGCGCGGTCGGCGCGGCGGCGCTGGGATCGCGCGGCGGCGTGCCGCAGGCGAGCAGGAGCCCGAGCGCCGCGCCCGAGGCGCACCGGAGGCGCGCTCGAGCGGCCGCCGTGCCGAGCGAACGAACGTGCGGCCGCTTCCCGGGTCCGTGCATGGTCGAAACCTACCGCGCCGCACCCCTCGCCTGGTAGGCTGCGTCCGATCTGATGCGGCTCAGCAGAGCCACTACCGCGGCGAAGGTCGGCGTCTTCGCCGTCGTCTTGTTTGGCGCGGGCTTCTTCATCTACCGCTTCGTTAACAAGTCGAGCGGCGCCGGGCGAGGCTACGTCGTCTACGCGCTCCTGCGCGACGCCGCGGGCATCGCCAAGCACTCGCAGGTGCGCATGGCCGGCATCCCGGTCGGCTCCATCGCCGGCATCCGGCTCGAAGGCGACAAGGCCCGCATCGATGTGCGGATGGACCCGGAGGTGCCTCTCTACGAGGACGCCTCCGTGACGAAGGTCGCCTCGAGCCTACTCGGCGAATACTACCTGGCCGTCGGGGCCGGAACGGAGGGCAAGCGGCAGCTCAAAGAGGGCGACCGCATCATGCTGGTCATCGAGGCGACCTCGACCGACCAGCTGATCCGAGAGCTCGCGGACATCGCGCGCGACGTGAAGCAGGTGACGAGCTCGCTCGCCCAGTCGGTCGGGACCGATCAGGGGCGCGACGATATCAAGAAGACGCTCAAGAACCTGGCCGAGGTCACCGAAGCGCTGAACCAGACCGTGCGCGAGAACCGTCAGAGCGTGCGCGACATCCTCGTGCAGGTGGACAACATCACGAAGAACGGCGGCCCGCAGATCGAGAAGATCCTCGAGAACGTCCGCCAGACGACGCAGGAGATCCGCGAGCTTACGGCCAAGGCCGAAGGCGGCAAGCCCGAGACGGCCGGCGAGATCCGCCAAATCGTCGAGAAGGTGAACCGCGCGAGCAACAGCCTCGAGAGCGCGCTCAAGAACATCGACAGCGTGACCGGCCGGCTCGACCGCGGCGAGGGCACGCTCGGGCGCCTGAGCAAGGACGAGAAGCTCATCAACGAGGTCGAGGGCGTCGCGGAAAATGTCGGCGATTTCATCGGCGGCATCTCCCGCATCCAGACGATGGTGGGTCTGCGCACCGACTACCAATTCCTCGGCAACGGCGTGAAGAGCTACGTCGAGCTCCGCCTCCAGCCGAGCGAGGACAAGTACTACCTGATCGAGGTCATCAACGATCCGCACGGCCTCACGCGCTACGAGCAGGTCGACATCGACACGACGAACCCGAACTCGCCGCCCCACTACCGCGAGATCCACACCGTCACGTCGAACCAGCTCCGTTTCTCGCTGCAGTTCGCGCAGAGCATCGGGCCCTTCACGGGGCGCTGGGGCATCAAGGAATCGACCGGCGGCATCGGCCTCGACCTCTTGCTCTTCGAAAAGCGCTTCGAGCTCCGCCAGGATCTGTTCGGCTTCGGCGAAGTCGTGCTCCCGCGCTGGCGTGTCTCGCTCGGTTACGAGTTCATCAACCGGCTCTGGCTCTTGGGCGGCGTGGACGACATGCTGTCCGGCAGCCGCCGCGACTACTTCGTGGGCGCGCAGCTCCGCTTCAACGACGAGGATTTGAAGCGCATCATTCCGTTCGTGCCCGCGCAATAGGAACTGAGCGCGTCATGGCACGCAGAGCGGCTGCATGGCGAGGGAATGCAGCTGCCCCCACGTGGGCACGGCAGAGTACGGCCCGCGTGCTCCGCCTTCGGCGTCCGCGCGCGGGTGCCCGCCAAGCGCCGGCGCAGCCGGCGCGGGGGCACGACGGAATCGGGCGGTGACGTGCGGGGCGGCGATGTGTCGCGTGGGCGATGTCCAGCGCGGTGGTGACGTACAGCGCGGTGGTGATGTGCGGCATCGTTCAAGGGCGTGGGGGCGAGGTCGTGGCGGGCCACGCCGCGAGGGCGTTGTGAGGACCAAGAGTTACTTTTGTCAGATGATCTTGACCGATTTTCATCGGTGCGAGCGTCGAGCAACGACGCTCGCTACGCGAATACTGCGCTGTTGCGTCAGGTTGAGCGTCGATTCGCTTTCGGTGCTCGGACGACTTTGCCGCCGTCTTCGTGCGTAGAAGGACGTCGGTCGCGCGCGGGCGAACTCGAAAATCTGCGTGTTAGAGAGGAGGCTCGCCAAGAGACCGTGATCGCGGGGGCGTCATGCGGTCGGGAGGTTGAGCATGTCATCAGCAATCGTTTTGGGCCGTGAGCGCGTCGCGTGGCGTCAGGCGCACGAAGCGCTCGTTCGTCTCGCCTCGGAGCGGGCAGGTCTAGACTTCGAGGAAGGACGCGCGCTGCTCCGAGCCCATCGGTCCGGAGTGCATGCGCGGCTCGGCTACGCGTCTTTCGACGAATACACCGAGCGTCTCTTCGGCTACGGCCCGCGGCTCACTCGGGACAAGCTCCGTGTGGCCGAAGCCCTCGAAGAGCTGCCTGAAACGGCGCGCGACCTGCAAACGGGTGCCATCAGCTTCTCGCACGCGCGTGAGCTAACGCGCGTCGCGACCCCGTCGACGGAAACGGAGTGGCTCGAAGCCGCTCGAGGCCGGACCGTGCGTGAAGTCGAGCACCTCGTTTCCGGGCATCGTCCGGGAAGCCTTCCGGACGACGTACCGGACTCCCGCCTCAAACGGCACATGCTCCATCTCGAGCTCTCGGGCGAGGTGTTCGCCACCTTTCGCGAAGCGGTGGCGAAAATTCGGCGCGAGGCGGGGGAGTCGATCGACGAGGAGGCAGCCCTCCTGCTTCTGTGCCGGCAGGCCCTCGAGGGGAACAGGGACCCGGGGCGCTCGAGCTATCAAATCGCGCTTACGGTTTGCGAGCATTGCCGCCGGGCCACGCAACAGGGGCGCGGCGAGGCTATCGAAGTCGGTCCCGAAATAGTCGAGATGGCAGAGTGCGACGGGCAGCACATCGGGCACGTTGACGCCTTGAGCGTTCATAGAGACGGAGCCGGTCGGGCCCACGTGGGTGTCGATGGCGACGAGACCGCTGACGCCTGCAACGGCGTAGACGCCAGCACACACCCGGGCGCCGCTGACGACGAACTCGCTCGCGCGCACATGGGCGCGGTCGACGCGGCAATCGGCCGCGCACGCGTGAGCGCGGCGTCGGTCCGCGCTACGCAGACGATCCCACCAGCAACCCGTCGCGCGGTCCTTCGTCGCGACGGCGGGAAATGTCGCGTCCCCGGCTGCCGGCACGCGGTCTTTACGGAGCCGCACCACATCGGGCTTCGGTCAGAGGGCGGCGACCACGACCCCGAAAATCTGCTCACGCTTTGCGGTGCGCATCACCTCGCCGTCCATCGAGGCAGACTCAGCGTCACGGGCAAGGCTTCCTCGCCGCGTTTCGCCCACGCGGACGGTACGTCCTACGGCGCAGTCGTGGGCGCGTCTTCTGCCGATGCGCGAGCGAAAGCCTTTCGGGCCCTGCGGGCCCTCGGCTTTCGCGAGGGCGACGCCACGCGCGCTCTGGAAAAGATCCCGACTACCCTCTCCTCGCTCGAGCAGATCATCCGGCAGGCGCTGCGCGAGCTCGCTCCCCAGTAATACCAAAACCCACCGCTTGGGCATCGGGGCGGTTGTCGATAGCGCGCGACGTTGCCGTCGACCATGAGCCCATAGCCCCGATTGGCTCCGCCCAATTCCGTCGTGCCTCCGCGCGGGCAACGCCCGCGCTTGGGCCTTACGGCGCCGCACCCCGCGGGGGCATCCACTCAACCTGCGTGCCCGCTAGCGCGTGTTGAAGGCGCCGGTCGAACGGCCTTCGCGACTCACTGCGTCGCGTACTCGATCCAGCCGAGCAACTTCGCCGTCGCGATCGCCGCCGCGGCTTCGCGCGGGCTTGGCCCCGGCCCCTCACCCGAGCGCGAGAGGCGCTCGAGAAGGACGGGCATCGACATGCGCTCCGGCGCGAAACGCGCGACGGCGATGAGCGAGGCGGGAGCGCGTCCGATCTCTTTGGGCTGGTTCGTCGCTTCGTGGCGCGGACCGGGGACGACGCGCGCGCCGTCGCTGGGCAGGGCGCGCTTGGGATCGCCGTCGTGCGCGAGGATGAGGCCCGCCATGATCGCGCTCGAGAGGTCGAGCTCGAGCGGGAACTCGACGTGCGTCGGCTGCGTGCCGCGGTAGAACGACGCGAGGCCGTCCTTCCACGTGCAGAGCGCGGCGACACGGTCGCGGCCCTGATCGCGAATCGCGCGGAACACGTCGACGGCGTCGACCAAACCGAGCGCCACGAGCGTGTCGCCGAGGCGTCCGCCGTGTTGGCCGAGCGCGCTCAAGGCCTTTTCGAGATCCTGGCGCGAGAGGCTGCCGCGCCGGACGAGGTACTCGCCGAGGAGCTCGTTGCGCTCCGACGAAGCGACGTGGTGCAGCTTGCCGTTGTCGAGGTACATCTCCTTGCGCGTGCCGCGGCCGTTGCCGCCGCGCAGCACGAAGAGCGCGCCGGATTCCGCCTTGCTGCGCAAGAGCGCGAGCGCCTCGAGCATCGATTGGTCGGAGAGCACGAATTGGTAGTCGGGAGCGCCCGGACCGGACACTCTGCCGGTGACCGCCGTCGTGGAGGGCAGCACGTGCCGCGCGAGCTCCTCCACGTCGGCGATGCGCCGGAAATCGCCGCCCATCAGCGAGACCTCGTCCTGGCCGTGGAGCTCGCCCGTGGCGATGAGCTCGACCAGGTGGGCAAACGTCATCTCCTCGGGCACGCCGCCCGCGCGCCGCACGCGGGGGAGGACCTCGATGGTGGGAGGAGCGGGAGAAGGCCGGCGGGCGGGCTTGGTCGCCTTGAGCTCCGGCACGGAGCTCGACGCGCGCACCGCTTGGATGTTCTGCGACGAGGAGCGGATCTTGTGCTCGAGCTTGCGGGCGAGCTCGCGCTGGTCCTGCGCCCAGCGCACCCACTCCGCGAGATCCTTGATGACGTCCGCGAGCGGCGCGGTCTGGAACGGCTCGAGCGCGGCGCCGAGCTCGGCCGCCGACTGAAAGCGCTGGTTCGGATCCTGGTGCAACCCGCGCTCGCAGAGCTCGAACAGCCCCGGCGGCAGCCTGCCGGCTTCGCGGCGCAGCGGGTCGATATTGCCGTCCCGGATCGCGAGCAAGACGGCGAGCTGGCCGCCGCCCGGAAAGACCCGCTCGCCGATCAAGAGCTCGCCCAAAATCGCGACGAGCGCGAACAAATCGGCGCGATGGTCGAACTCCTCGCCCGAGACCTGCTCGGGCGCGAGGTAGCCGAACTTGCCCTTGAGGCCGCCGAGCGTGGAGCGCGCTTCCTCCTCCACGCGCGCGATGCCGAAATCGCCGAGCTTGGCGTCGCCCTTCACCGACAGGTACACGTTCGAGGGCGTTACATCGCGGTGCACGATGCGCAGGGGGCGCCCGTTGTCGTCGACGGCCGCGTGCACCGCTTCGAGCGCCGACGCGATCTGGCGCGCGACGTAGATGCTGATCTCGATCGGCAAGTCGCGATCGTCCGCGTCGAGGCGGCGCAGCATGCGGTAGAGGTCGAGCCCCTCGACGTATTCCATGGCGAGGTAGGGCTCGCCCTTGACGATTCCAGCGCCGTACACCGCCACGACGTTCGGGTGCCGGACACGGCGGTGCAGATCCGCCTCACGCTCGAGCAGCTCGTAGCGGGTGCTCTCGCCCGCCGTCGGGAGCAGTCGCTTCACGACGAGGTGCGGCGCGGGCGCGATGCCCATCTTGGGATGCGCGAGGAACACCTCCGCCGTTCCGCCAACGGCGAGCCGCCGTTCGAGCACGAACGGGCCGAATGCGGTGGGCCCCTTGAGCCTCGGCTCCCGTGGGTCGAGTGCCACTCCGATGATTATGGGCTCACTCGCGCGGCGGGCACAATCTCGCGGCCGCGTGCACCCCGCGGCCGGCCGAGCGGGCGCACGAACGTGCTATGCGTCCCGAGCGAATGCCCCGCAAATCCTGGGCCGCCACGCTCCTCGGGTTCTGTCTCATCGTGCTCCTGCTCGGCGGGGGCTGCCGCTGCTCGCGCGCACCTCAACCTACCTCGGCGACCGGCCCGGCCCCTTCAGTGAGGCTGTATCTCTTCTCGAGCGTTGCGGGGGCGCTCGAGCCGTGTGGCTGCGTGAAGGACATGCTTGGCGGCGTCGACCATTTTGCGGCGCTGCTCGCGCATGACCCGACCCGGGCGCGCGTCGTGCTCGGCGCGGGGCCGCTGCTGTTCCGTGATCCGACGCTCGAGCCGAAGGAGCGCGACCAGAACGTGCTCAAGGCCCGCGCGCTCGGCGAGGTGATGAGCGGGCTCGGGCTCGTCGGTTGGGCGCCGGGGGCGAACGACTGGGCGGGCGGCGCGGAGCTGCTCACGGAGGTGACGAAGGATCACCTCGAGCTCTTCGCGTCGAACCTCGGCGACGCGTACTCGAAGGGCCGCGTGCTCGACGTCGGCGGAGAGCGTGTCGGCATCGTCGGCGTGAGCACGCCGGCCGGCGGCGTCGTGCCGTCGGTGACCGACCCGCGCGCGGCACTCGCCGCAGGCGCCGAGTGGCTCACGGCTCAAGGCGCGCGTATTCGCGTCGCCCTCGTCGCGATGCCGCGCGGCGAGGCGCTGCGGCTGGCGGAAGCGGTCCCGAGCTTCCACGTCATGCTGATCGGCAAATCGATCGACCGGGGCGAGGTCAACGATCCACCGGCGCCGCCGCTGCGCGTGGGGCAGACGCTGGTGGTCGAAGCGCCGAACCACCTGCAGTCGGTCGCCGTGGTCGATCTGTTCGTGAAGGGTGGGAGCTATTCGTTCGCTGACGGCTCCGGCATCGAGATCGAGGAGCGTCGCGCGAGGCTCGCCGGGCGGCGTCGCGATCTCGAGACGGCGCTCGCTCGTTCCGGTATCTCGGCGGACGATCGCGCGGCCCGACGGCGCGATCTCGAGGCGCTCGACGCCGAGGTCGCCGGGCTCAAGCGGCCCGAATCCCTGCCAGCCGGAAGCGCTTTTCGTTACGAGCTGGTCGACGTTCGCGACAAGCTCGGCAGCGAGCCAGCGAGCCAAAAGCGCCTCGCCGCGTACTACCAGGCGGTCAATGCGCACAACCGCGAGGCGTTCAAGGACGTGCTGCCGCCGCCAGTCCCCGCGGGGCAGAGCAGCTACGTCGGTGTCGACGCGTGCACCGGGTGCCATCAGTCCGAGCGCGCGTTCTGGGAAAAGACCCCGCACCGGGGCGCGTACGAGACGCTCGCCAAGCAGAGTAAAGAATTCAACCTAGAGTGCGTGGGTTGTCACGTCACCGGCTACGAAGCGCCCGGTGGAAGCACGGTGGCGCACGTCGACGGCCTCAAGTCGGTTCAATGCGAGGTGTGCCATGGCCCGGGCTCGCGCCACATCGGTAACCCCGCGGACGCGGCCCTCATCAGCGTGCCCGAGCGCTCGCTCTGCGCTGCGAAATGCCACCACGTGCCGCACGTGCACGCCGACTGGAGCGTCGATCTCGCGTGGCCCGTGATCGTCGGTAAAGGGCACGAGCGCAAGCGGCGCTGAGCTACTGCAAGGCACGCCGAGCGCGGGAGGGAGGGCGGGCCGACGGCGGATCTTTGTGCTTTCCCGGGGGATCGACGCTAGAGTGCTTCTCCTCGGGAGGCTCGTGGTGGCTCAAGCGACAAGAAATCGGCGACGGAAGCGGGTGGACGCGACGCCGTTCGCCGCGCTCGCATTCTCGGTAGCGATCGCCGGGGCGTGCGGCGGGAAATCGGTCGTCGTGGAAGACGACGCGCAGGCGGGCGACTCGAGCAGCGGCAAAGGCGGAAGCTCCAACAAGGGCGGAGCGTCGGGCAAAGGCGGCAAGGGCGGCACCGGGGGCGATGCAATATCGACCGGCGGCTCCGGCGGCAGCGGAGGTGGCACCGGCGGCAGCAGGGGCGGCACCGGTGGCAGCAGGGGTGGCACGGGCGGTACGACGGGCGGCAGCGCGGGGCGTGGCGGCTTCGGAGGCGTGGGCGGAAGCTTCGCGGGCGTCGCCGGCATTCCCAGCGGCGGACGCGCCGGGGCGGGCCGTGGCGGCGACGCCGGCGCGCCGCTCGGCGGCTTTGCGGGCTTTGCTGGTTTCGCGGGTACGGTGGTCGCCGGCTTCGGCGGTAACCCTTGTGGGTGTTACGACGGCAATCCGTGCACGGACGACCTCTGCCTCGAGCTCGGCAACTGCGTCTACCGCTACAACAATGTCGCGTGCGACGACGGCAACGCATGCACGTCGGGTGACTTCTGCGCCTCCGGCGTCTGCAATCCCGGCATGGCGATCAGCTGCGACGACGGAAACGACTGCACGCTCGACAACTGCGATCCGAAGGGCGGCTGCAGGTACCAGGAGGCGGGCACGGGACGTGACTCGACGGAGCGCAAGATCCCGGACAGCGAGCTGAATTGCGGTCCGCCTACGCGCTCCGCCGTCTCCAGCGTGACGCTCGAAGACGAAGGCAACGTCTCCAACCTGAGCGTGGCGGTCACGCTCGAGCACAGCTGGGGCGGCGACCTCACGCTCGTCCTCGCGCACGCCGGGGTCAGCGTGACGCTCTACGATCAGTTCCCTGGCGACCGAAGCCAGGCGGCGAATTTCGACGGCACGTACACGTTCGCGGCCGAGGGCGACGCCTTCGTGAAGCTCGACACCGCCGTGACCATTCCGAGCGGCACCTACCAGTCGCTGAAACCGCTCAGCGCGTTCGCGGGCATTCCTTCGGCCGGCGAGTGGACGCTCACCGTTTCGGACGGCTGCCACGGCGACAAAGGCACGCTGCAGGAGTTCTCGCTCAGCGTCTCCTCCACCTGCACGGACGCGGCGTCCTGCAACGGGACCTGCAACTCCGGAGAGTGCATGTGTCTCATCCCGCCGTGAGGAGAGGCTCCGCGACGCGTTCGGCGGCGACGAGTCAGTGTGCGCGCGCCGCGAGCGCGATCAGGCACTGATACGCGGCGTATTTGTAGCTGTCGGCGAGCGTCGGGTAGTTGAAAACCATGTCGATGAAGAGATCGACGGTGCCCCCGAGCGCGACCGCGACCTGCCCGATGTGCACGAGCTCGCTCGCGCGCTCGCCGATCACGTGGACGCCGACGAGCTTGCGGCTCGTGGCATCGACGATGAGCTTGGTGACGCCCAGGAGATCGCCCTGGATTTTGCCGCGCGGGTTGTCACGGAAGAGGGCGCGGCCGATCGCGTAGTCGATGCCCTTCTCCTTGCACGACTCCTCGGTCTCTCCGTAGGAGGAGACTTCGGGTATCGTGTAGATGCCGTACGGCATGAGCGGCGCGATCTGCTGCTTGTAAGTGAAGCCGAAGGCGTTGCACACGGCGACGCGCCCCTGCTCCATGGAGACGGAGGCGAGCGCGGGGAAGCCGATGATGTCGCCGGCGGCGAGCACGTGCGGCACGTTCGTGCGGAAATGCTTGTCTACGGGCAGATAGCCGCGCTTGTCGATCTCGACACCGGCGTTCTCGAGGCCGAGATCCGTCGAGCACCCCGAGCGGCCCGCGGCGTAGAGCAACTGCTCGGCCGCGAGCGTGCGGCCGTCGCCGAGCGTCGCCTCGATCCGGTCGCCGACGCGGCGCGCGCCCGTCCACTTCTGGTTCTGCACGAGCTCGATGTCCATGTGGGCCATCGCTTCCTTGAGCCGGCCGATGATCTCGAGATCGAGGAACGGCAGGATCTCGGGGCGCGCGTCGACGAGCGTGATCTTGCAGCCGAGCGCCGCGAACATGCAGGCGTACTCGCAGCCGATCACGCCGGCGCCGAGGATGATCATCGATTTGGGCAGCGAGTCGATGGTGAGGATCTCGTCGCTGTCGTGGATGCACGGATCGGCGAAGTCCATGTCCGGCGGCCGGAACGGCTTCGACCCCGTCGCGATCAGGATGAATTCGCCGCGCACCGTGCGCTCGCCGTCGGCCGACGTGATCGACACGTGGTGCTCGTCGACGAGGCGACCGCGCCCGCGCGCGTACTCGACGTGGTGGCGGTCGAAGTTGTTGCGAAACGCGCGGGACTCGGCGGCCGCGATCTCGTTCTTGCGCGACATCAGGTGCTGGAGCGTCGCGGTCGGGTCGAGCTCGACGGCCACGCCGTAGAGCGCGCGCGTGCGGTACCCCGAGAGATAGAGCGCCGTCTCGCGCAGCGTTTTGCTCGGCAGCGTGCCGGTGTGGACGGCGGCACCGCCGGGATCGGGCGCGCTCTCGATGACGAGCACTTTTTTACGGAAGAAAGCGGCTTGGGCCGCCGCCTTCTCGCCCGCGGGGCCTGCCCCGATGACCACGAGATCGAAAGAGGACGCGTCCGCCATGTGCGGGGAACGTTATCCGGTTCGGGAAAGCGGGTCGAGGGTACCGAAATAGCGAGGCAAGTGGCCGATCTCGGCGCGCTTCCCGCGCTAGGTCATGAGGAGCCAAGGCGCGCTGCTCGAGCGGGGTCGAACCCTGCGGAGGTCAGTCATGAAGAGATTCGTCGTCGCGCTCGGCGCGCTGTCGCTGCTCGTCCTCACGGAGACGGTCGCGTCCGCGCAGATCACGCAAGAGAAGGGGACGAAGACGCGCGAGCGGTCGGAATCGGCGCCGGATTTCCGGGTGACGAACGAGCAGAACGGAAACTACGCCGTCGAGTTCGAGAAAGAAGCGATCGACGCGACGCTCGACGACGGAACGATCCCGCGCATCCGCGTGCATCCAGTGAAAGGCTTCGGGCAGCTCGCGCGCCCGCGCCTTCATTTCGTGCCCGAGCTCCTGAAGAGCGTCGAGATCATGTGACGCGAGGCTTCGCGCTGGGTGCCGTCCCAAGTTTCGTCACGCGCCTCCGATTTGTCACCTATGTACCTGGTCTGAACCTTCGAATCTTGTTGACGTGATTTTCGAAGGACGCCGTGGCGCACGCACGGACCTGCTCAGAAATCACCGCCCGGGCCCTTGCGTGCCTTACCGCTGAGCGTGCGCTGCGCAGCTGGATGTCGCGCTCGTTTTCGTTGCGAAACGCGCACGGAGGGCCGCCGGGGGGCAATGAAAATCCCGGGTGTACCGTGGTTCATGCACGCCGATTCCGAGCTCGTTCAGGACCGCATCGCTCCGTTGTTTCCCTCTCCCGCGAGCCGTCTCGCGACGCTCTCGGACACCGAGCTGCTCGCCATGACGCAGCGGCTCGCGGGCACCTCGAACCAGGTGTTCGCCGCGCTGCTCGAACACTTGGCCGAGGTGGAAGCGCGCGGTCTCCATCGCACGCGTTCCTGCTCGAGCCTCTATACCTATTGTATCTACCAGCTGCGCTTTTCAGAGGACGCTGCCGCTCGCGGTACCCGATCGCGTGGAGCCTCTCGGGCCGGCACCGCTCGGAACGCCGCGCGAGCCAACCTGGGTAGAGTTCGTCGAGTCGCTGTGTCCGCCGGTGCGGACGTTGCCCGCGGGCGAGCGACCCTGCGAATGGGTCGATGTGACCAAGCCCGTCCAGGTGTCGAACGAAGGTGGCCCTCAATTCATGGGCGCCGAGATCGCCGAGCCCGTTGAGGTCGCCGCGCCGGCGCGGCTCGACGAGCCGCCACCGCTCTATCAAATGCAGTTCACGACCACGGCCGAGCATGCCGAGCTCCTCGAGCGCGCTAAAGCGCTTCTGTCGCACCGTTCACCGAAGGTGAGCCTCGGGGACGTCCATCTGCAAG
>DASUGE010000157.1:0-9703 GCA_036274215.1 Polyangiaceae bacterium
TCTTCGCCCTCGGTCGCCGGGGCGCCCGGCGAGCTCGTGCTCATGGTTCTTGTGGTCGCGCAGGCCTGGAGGAGTGCGAGGGCGACCCCGAAGGGCCCCAGTCTCACTCGCCTTTGGCCTTGAGGATCTCGCCCTGCGCGCGCGTCAAAAGGTCGATCGCCTTCTTGCGGTGCGCATCGGCTTCGCCGGCGGGGGAGCCTTCAACCGCCTTCAGGAGCGCGATCGCCTTCGCCGTGCTGGCGTTCGCTTCGTCGAGCTTCGCATCGGCGGCCCAGGCGGCACCCGACACGAACGCCGCGGCAAGACCCAGAGTGACTATCCAGGGTGTGCGCGGGCGGAAGCGTCGGGCGGGGATGCGTTCATGCATGGCAAGATCCTACACTTTCCGAGAATGCTACGCTCGAACCCGGAACGACCTCCCTCTGCAAAATGAACCAAGGAACACCCTCGACGGAAGCTCCCGGCCCCGATCCTCTCGGAATTTTCCTCGAATGGCAGCGTGCGGCGGCGGAGCGCGGACTGCCGGCGCCCGACGCTTTTGCCCTCGCCACGGCGACTGCCGACGGCCGACCGTCGGTGCGCATCGTGCTCTTCAAGGGGCTCGTGGACGGGGCGCTCCGGCTCGTCACGAACTACCAAAGCCGCAAGGGTGAGGAAGTCACGCACAACCCGCGCGGAGCGCTCGTCTTCTTCTGGCCGGCGCTCGATCGTCAGGTTCGCATGGAGGGCCCTATCGAGCCCGCGCCCGCGAACGAGTCGGACGCGTACTTTGCGGCACGCGATCGCGAGAGTCAGCTCGGCGCCTGGGCGTCGGCGCAGAGCCGCCCGATCGAGTCGCGTGCCGAGCTCATCGCCGAGCTCGAGCGGGTGCGCGCGCGCTTCGACGGCGCGCCGGTGCCGCGCCCGCCGCACTGGGGGATCCTGAAGCTCGTTCCCGAGCGCGTCGAGCTGTGGCTCGGCGGTCAGCACCGGTTGCACGATCGTTTCGCGTACACGCGTGAAGGCGCCGGTTGGCGCATCGAGCGCCTTTCGCCGTAGCCCGAGGCCCTCGTCAGGCGCGGCAATAGCGATGACACCGCAGACCGTTCGCATCGATACACCCAAGCGAGCTAGGGTGTAACGTTCCTCGCGTGGAGGACCCGCTTGCTTCGATTTTCGGCGTTTCGACGCGGGAGCTCTTCCAGAAGCGCGCCCTCTTCGTGACGCACGGCCCGCTCGAGCGCTTCCCCACGTTCATGCGCACGGGCGCGATGGAGAGCGTCGATAGCCTTTGCCGCTCGTACACGGGGCCGCTCGAGGTGTCGCAAGGCACGCCGGAGCACGGCATCCAGGTGCCCGTACGCGACGTGCACGCCGCGGCGCTCCTTCGCCTGGGGCTCACCGTGTACTTCACCGAGCTTCGCCGCGCGCTGCCGTTCGCGGGAGCTTGGCTCAAGGCGCTCGAGAGCGGGCTCGGCATTCCCGAATGCACCTCGCTCGCTGCCTTCGCGAACGCCGCGGGCTCGGGGCTCTCGCTGCATCACGATCGCTTCGATCAGCTCTTCTTTCAGCTGAAGGGCAAGAAGCGCTTTCGCTACGCGCCGAACCGCTGGGCGGAGAATCCGGACGTGCAATTTAGTCCGATCGCGGCCGCTCCCACCGAGTTCGGGCGCACCTACCGCGCAGGCTTTCCTCGCTCGACGGAGGAGCTCGTGCGCGAGGAGCTCACGACGCTCGTGCTCGAGCCCGGTTCGGCGTTCTTCATGCCGGCCGGAACGTGGCACACGACGGCGGAGCAAGACGAGGAATCGCTCTCCATGGTGGCGGTCGTGCGGGCTCCGTCGCGCCTCGATCTGCTCCTCAATTTGCTCGACTACTACGCGGGCCAAGCGCCCGAGTGGCGAGCGCGCGCGTACGGCGCGTGGGCGAACGACGCGAGCACGGCGGCGGAGCACGCCGCGCTCCAGCGCCTCACGGCCGAGCTCGGGGAGCGGCTCAAGACGCTCGACACGCGGGCTGCGTACGGCGCGTGGAGCGCGCACGGTTTCGCGACGGGGTCGCTCGCGGAGTACCCGCGCGGCCTCGAGTATTCGCGCTTCATTCGCTTGCCGAACTCGTCCGCGCGCCTCGAGCCGAGCGACGTCCCGGGCAAGCTCCGCTGCGTCGTCTCGAGCGGCCCCACGAGCCGGCCGCAAACCCGCGTGGAGCTCGCGTTCAACGCCCAAGCGCGTCCGGTGCTCGACTGGGTCCTCGATCTGGGTCGCGCGTTCACACTCGCGGAAGCGAGCGAGCGCTTCGAGGATTTCGCGCCGGCGGACCTCGCGGAGCTGTTCGCGTGGCTCGGGCACGCCGCGCTGATTCGCCCGCTCCCGGCGCCCGAGTGGGACGACGCGTGAGCTGACACCGCTGCCCGGCGGGGCTGTGCCAATCGGTGCCAGGCGCCGAATGGGTGGGCCGGGAGTGCCCGTTTTCGCGGCCACGTTGCATGGCATCCGCTTTGCAACTGCGACGGCATGGCGCGGCGGTACTTGGAGATCGGGTGTGTGCTCGTGGTCGGCGGTGCGCTCGCGAACTGCGGCGGGCAGAGCATCAGTGATGAGGGCTCGGGCGCGAACGGCAGCGCGGGGCGGGGCGGGGTTCGCAATGGGGGTACCGGCGGAGTGGGAACCGCGTTGGGAGGGACGGGTACTGTTGGCAGTGGCGGCTCCCTCGGCTCGACGGGCGGCTCGTTCGGTACCGCCGGCGGCTCGGCGGGAGACTTCAGCATCGGGACAGGCGGCAGCATCGGAACGCAGCCGCTCGGCGGCTCGGGTGGCTCGATTGGAACCGCCGGCAGTGGCACGACCTCCGGCAGCGGCGGCATCGGAACGCAGCCCCTTGGCGGCTCAGCCGGCCGCATCATGGCGGCTGGAGGCCACGCGGGCAGCGAGTACTTCGGGGCCGGCGCGCCGGGAGCCGGTGAGAGCAACTACGGCGGCAATGACGGGTGGATCGGGACAGGCGGCTCGGTCAACGACCCGGGCTCCGGCGGCGACCCCAACGTGCTCGACGGCCCCATCGGCGGGAACGGCTTCTAGGTCACGACATACAGCGCCGTGAGCAGGATCAGCCACACGACGCCGAGGAAGTCCCAGTACTGGCGGCAGAGCCGCACGCCTTCGTAGCCGGAGCTCGTGTAGCGGCGCCGCCGCGCGTTGAAGAGCACGATGCCGAGCGGGATGAAGCCGCCGAGGACGTGCGCGGCGTGCAGCCCCGTCAGCATGTAAAACGTGAACGGATAGAGCGGGTGGGGGACCGGCGCGTTCATGCCGGGCGCCATCGTGCGCCAGTTTTGCGCCTGGCCGAGCAGGAACGCGATGCCGAACGCGAGCGCGAGCCAGAGGTGGCGCTCGAGCGACTCGTTCTTGTTTCGCCGGGCGTCGCGCATCGCAAGATGCATGCACGCGCTCATCCCGCCGATCATCGCGGTGCTCGCGAAGAGCCCCAGCGGTAGCTCCGGCATCTCCGGCGTCTTCCAGATCGGGTTCATGAGCCGCGTCCAGACGTACGCGACGAGCGTCGCCGTGAAGAGCACGGACATCGACACCATCAGAACGACGAGCCCGAATTGCTTCAGACTGATGCGCCGGATCAGGCTCTGTTCCGGGGCGGCGGAGGTCATCACGCGCGTACCGTAGCAGCGTCCGCCGGCGGCGCTTGGCGCAAGCGAACCAGCGACAACGCGGCCTCCTCGCGCACGCCAGCGTCTGGATCGCCTCGTTCGGCGAGCTCGAGGGCGCGCTCGGCGTCAGGCTCCGGCAAACCGAGCTCCCCGAGGGCCCAGGCGGCGTGCTCGCGGACGAGGGCGCTCGGATGCGACGACACGGCGCGACAAAGCGGCCCCACGGCGCGCGCATCCCGCGTGTTACCGAGCGCGACGGCAGCGTTGCGGGCCAGCGCGTCGCGAGTCACGCGCCGAAGCGCCGTGCGGCGCACGAGCTTGCGATACCCGGCCGCGCCGAGCTCGAGCAGCGCCACGAGCTCGGTCGTGGCGAGCGCGTCGCGCGGAGCGAGCTCTGGGGCCCGCTCGCGCGGCGACTCCGACGCGTTGAACGGGCACACCTCCTGGCACACGTCGCAGCCGAACACGCGCGTGCCGATCGGCGCGCGGAGCTCACGCGGGATCGCGCCTGCGTTCTCGATCGTGAGGTACGAGATGCAGCGCCGCGCATCGAGCACGTGGGCATCGACGAAGGCGCCCGTCGGACAGGCGTCGAGACACAGGCGGCACCCGCCGCAGCCGGCGCGCACGGGCTCGCTCGGAGGCAGCTCGATATCGAGCAGCAGCTCGCCGAGCAGCACCCAGCTGCCGAGCCCGGGGACGATCGTGAGCGTCGACTTGCCGGAGAAGCCGAGCCCCGCGCGGCGAGCGACCTCGTGCTCGAGCAGCGGCGCCGTATCGACGCAGGCACGCGCGACGACGGGCCGGCCGAGCAGCGCCTCGCAGCGCGCGGCCAGGTCTGAAAGCTTCTTTTTCATGACCAGGTGGTAGTCCTCGCCCCGCGCGTAACGGGCGACGCTACCGGTCAGCGCGTGTCCTTCGCGCTCACTGCGGAGCGGCATCGTCCCGCGGGGCTCCGCGTAGGAGAGCGCCACGGCGACGAGCGTCTTCGCCTCCGGTAAGAGCGCGCGCGGATCCGCGCGGTCGCCGCCTTCCGCGAGGTACGAGAGGGCTCCGTGGTAACCGCTTGCAAGCCAATGGCGGAGGCGGGCGCCGGCCTCGTCGAAGCGCTCGACACGCGCGAATCCGACGCGTGCAAAGCCGAGCTCGAGCGCTGCGTCCGCGATGCGGCGAGCAAGATCCGCCTGGGTCGGCGGGCCGGTTTCGGAAGCATGAGTAGCGGGCAAACGGGACCTCGGGAATACTCCGCCCCGTTCCACGGTCCAGGGGCGCGAGGATTGTGGTAACGGGCGGAGCCGCACCGTGATTGAGATTCAGGACCTCTATAAGTACTACGGGGAACGCCGCGTGGTGGGCCCCCTCTCGGCGAAGATCGAGAAGGGCGAAATCGTCGGTCTTCTCGGCCTGAACGGGGCCGGCAAGACGACGACGCTGCGCGTGCTCGCCTGCGACCTCTTGCCGACGAGCGGCACGGTACGCGTGGGTGGTTTCGACGTCGTGGAGCAGCCGCACGAGGTGCGCGGCAAGGTCGGCTACCTGCCCGATCGCCCGCCGCTCTACGACGACATGACGGTCCACGAGTACCTCGGCTACGCGGCTCGCCTCCGGCGCGTCCGCCCGAACGACGTCGAAAAGCGCGTGAACGACGTCGAAGGCATGACCGAGCTCGGCGACGTTCGCCGCCAGCTCGTCGGCACGCTGTCGCACGGCTACCGCCAGCGCCTCGGTATCGCGCAGGCGATCGTCCACCGCCCGGATTTCGTCGTGCTCGACGAGCCGATCGGCGGCCTCGATCCCATCCAGATCGTCGAGATGCGCGGCCTCGTGCGCGGCCTCCGCGGCGAGCACACCGTCGTCGTATCGAGCCACATCCTTCACGAAATCAGCGAGACCTGCGACCGCATCTTCGTGATTCAAAAGGGTGAAATCCTCTGGTCGGGCCGTGAGGCGGATCTCTCCACGCAGATGGAGAAGGGCATGCGCATCCGCGTCACGGGGCGCGTGGCCGGCTCCGCACCCGAAGCGGCCGGCGAACGCCTGGCCGCGCTGTTGATCGGGGTGCCAGGCGTGCGCGCCGTCGAGCCGCGCGAGGCCACCGAAAGCGGGGAGGGCGTCGCGAGCGTCGAAGTGGTGGCCGAATCCGACGTGCGCGACGCGCTCTGCCGCGCGCTCGTCACCGCCGACGCCGCCGTGCTCGAGGTAGCGCGGCTCCGCGATCTCGAAACGACCTTCCGCGCCCTGCTCGAGGGATCCTCGTCATGAGCTCCGTCCTTTTGATCGCGCGTCGCGAATTTTACGCCTACCTCCGGTCGCCGCTCGGCTCCGCCATCATCGCGGCCGCCCTGGTCATCGACGGCCTGTGGTTCCACCTGCAGGGCATGTCCCGCCCGATGCTGTCGGCCGAGGTCCTGCAGGAGTTCTTCAACGGGGCGAGCGGCACCACCATGGGCGCGGCCATCGTCCTCTCGATGCGCCTGCTCGCCGAAGAGCGCCAGACCAACACCTTCACGCTGCTCAACACGGCGCCCGTGCGCGACGTGGAGATCGTGCTCGGCAAGTTCCTCTCCGCGTTCTCCGTGATCGCCATCATGACGGCGCTCACCATCTACATGCCGCTCCTCATCCTCGTGAACGGCAAGGTGAGTTGGGGTCAGGTCGGGGTCGGGTACCTGGGGCTGCTCCTGCTCGGCGCCGCGGCCACCTCGATCGGGCTCTTCGGCTCCGCGCTCGCCCGGTCGCAGGTCATTGCGGCGGTGATCGGGGCGGCGGTCCTCGTCGTGATGCTGCTGCTCTGGCTCGTCGCCCGCGCCGTCGAGCCGCCGCTCAACACGTTCATCGCGCGTCTGGCCCTCCACCACGAGAATTTCCGCCCCTTCATGCAGGGCGTCCTGGAGCTGCGCGGCGTCGTCTACTACGTCTCCGTCACGTACTTCTTCCTGCTCGCGGCCACGAAGACGCTGGAGGCACGCCGATGGCGGTGAGCGAAAAGAAGGCGGCGGCACCCGCCGCGACCTCGGGCCCGCGCGCCGGCGCCGGCAGTGCGCCGGGCTGGGTGCTCGGCGCCTACCTCGCCGGCCTCGTGCTCGTGTACACCGGCGAGCGCGTGCTCTCGGGGCTCGAGAAGGGCGCGGGCTTCTTCACGACGCTCGGCGTCGTGCTCGTCCTCGCCTCGACGCTGATGCGCTTCTCGCCGCGCTTCCGCGCCGGCGGCGATCGCCAATCGATCGAATCGTTGCTCGCCATCCTGTCGGCGGCGGGCCTGCTCGGTCTCGCGCTGTACGGGCTCACCACGCCCTGGGGCGTCGAGCATTTCCTGGGCAAGCTCAAGGAGCCCACGCGCTCGCGAGCCGGCGACCTCGTGCAGGTCGCGTGGGTCGTCTTGATCGTGATCGCGACGCTCCCGATGATCTTCGCGGAGACGGCGCTCCGTCCGATGCGCACGGCGGAGCGGCCCGAGAGCCGTCGCGTGCGCGCAGCGGCCGGCGCAGGCCTCACGCTGGCCCTCGCGGCGGTCTACGGCACGCTGTTCGTCTACGCCGCCTCGGGCGTGAAGCTCGACGTCGATTTCTCGTACTTCAAGACCTCGCGGCCGAGCGACTCGACCAAGAGGCTCGCGCAGAGCCTGGGCGATCCGGTACGTGTCGTGGCGTTCTTCCCGGCGGTCAGCGAGGTAAAAACGCACGTCATGCGCTACCTCGACGAGCTCAAGGCCTCGTCGCCGAAGCTCCAGGTCGAGGCACAGGATCGCCTGCTCGCCCCCAAGCTCGCCCGCGAGCTCAAGGCGACTCAGGACGGCGTTCTCGTCCTTTCGCGCGGCTCGACGACCCAATCGATCGTGGTCGGCACGGAGCTCGAAAGCGCGAAGGGCAAGCTCAAGACCCTGGATCGTGACTTTCAGGAGCAGCTCACCAAGCTCGCCAAATCACGCCGCACCGCATACATCACGGTCGGCCACGGGGAGCTCGGGGAGACGAAGACGTCGGGCAGCATGGATCCCACCGCGCGCAGCGGCTCGATCGTGCGCACGCTGCTCCAGCGCCAGAACTACCTCGTGAAGGATCTCGGCCTCGCTCAGGGCCTCGCGCGCGACGTTCCGGACGACGCCGACGCGGTCCTCGTGCTCGGCCCCACGGAGCCGTTCTCGAACGAGGAGCTCGCGAGCCTCAAGCGCTACCTCGACACTCGACACGGCAAGCTCTTCCTCGCGCTCGACGCCGACGCCATCTCGACGCGCGACACCGTCACGCTGCCCGAGCCCGCCGCGAGCGCTAAGAGTCCGGCTCCGTCCGCAAGCGCCAAGAGCCCCACACCCGCGGCCTCCGGCTCCGCGCAGCCGCCTCACCCCGCCGAGCCGCCGCCCCCGCCAGCGTCCGGACCGCTCGGCGACCTCGCCGCCCTGGTCGGCCTGACCTACGGCACCGACCCGCTCGCCAACGACCGCACGCACGTCCGCATGCGCAACGACGACTCCGATCGCACGCGCCTCGTCTCGCAGAGCTTCTCGTCTCACGCGTCCGTCTCGACGCTGAGCAAGAACACGGCGCGCGCCGCCGTCGCCTTCTTCGGGTCGGGCAACCTCGAGAAGGCGCGCGGCGCGACCCAGAGCATCGACTTCGCCGTGCGGGCCCCCTCGGGGACGTTCGCCGACAAGAACCGGAACTACCAGTTCGAGCGCGAGAGCGAGAAGCAGACCTCGTACAACCTCGCGGCCGCCGTGACGGAAGCGTCGAAGACGCCGAAGGACGCCGCGCCCAAGGACGCGAAGAAGGACGAGAGGGGCAAGGACAAGTCGTCGAACCCCGAGGAGATGCGCGCCTTCGTGCTCGCCGACTCGGACGCCGTCGGCGATTTCGTGCTCTCGCAGGACCCGTGGAACCAGCTCCTGGTCATCGATTCGATGCGCTGGCTCGTTGGTGAGGAGAGCTTCGCGGGCCCCCCCAACACCGAAGAGGATCAGCGCATCCAGCACACGAAGCAGCAGGATTTGAGCTGGTTTTACGCCACCATCTTCGGCGCCCCCGGCCTCGTGCTCGTGGCGGGCCTATTCGTGAGCCGCCGCTCCCGCGCGAAAGGAGCACGCCGATGAAGGGCTTGCTTCCGCACGTCGCGGCGTTCGCCCTCGCAACGGCGCTGGCGCTCGTCGTCTGGTCGCGCGGCGACAAGGCGGGCGACTCCGGCGCTGCCGAGAAGGTCGAAGTCTGGAGCGGCTCGAAGGACCGCGTCGAGCGCATCCGCTTCGAGTCCCCCCAGCGCACGGTCACGCTCGAAGCGCGCTCCGACGCAACGGGCCGTTACTACGTCGGCGTCGTCGACAAGGACGAAACGCCCAAGCCGCGCCCGGCTCCCGACGCCGGCGCGCCGCCCCCGGAAGCTCCCGGCAAGCGCGTGACGACCCGCTTCATCGCCGTGAAGGAAGCCGGAGAGCTCGCCGAAAAGCTCGCCACGCTCGTTGCCGTTCGGCAGATCGGCCCGCTCGCCAAAGGTCAGGCCGAGGAGTTCGGCTTCGACAAGCCCGAAGGCACCCTGAAGGTAAAAATCGGCGGCGCGGAACAAACCCTCGTCATCGGCGCCACGACCCCCGGCGGCCAAGAGCGTTACGCCAAGCGCGAGCCCGGCGGCATGGTGTTCGCAGTCTCCGGCGACCTCGTCCAGATGCTCTCCGCCGCCGAAACGCGCCTGATCGAGCGCGAGCTCCACGGCTTCGCCGAAACCGACGTGACGCGCCTCCGCATCTCCAAGGGCGGCAAGACACGCGAAGCCGTGACGCTCCCGGACAAGAAGGGCGCCTGGGCCGACGCCACCGCGCCCGGCAAGCTCGACGAAACGCTCGGCAACTTCGTCGGCAAGGTGGGCCGACTCCACGTCGCGGAATACGTCGAAACCCCCACGCCGCCCCTCACCCCCGAAAGCGCGATCCTACGCATCGAGTACTTCGGCGGCACGAAGTCCCTCGGCTTCCTCGAGCTCTACAAGACGCCCGGCGAGAAGGGTAACGACTACTTCGTCCGCACCGAATACGGCCGCTGGTTCGTGAAGGTGCTCGCGAGCGCAGGAGAGCAGGTC
>DASUGE010000158.1:0-2231 GCA_036274215.1 Polyangiaceae bacterium
GGTGGCGGCTCGGCCCGAGCCGCGGGGCGCTCGGGGGGCCGCGCGCGCGTCGGCCGCTCGTCCGGGGCATCCTGCGCCGGCGGCGACTCGGGAATCGCCGGCCGCGCGGGCGGCGGCAGCGTCACCCAAACGAAAGCGGGAGGCGCGTTCTGCGGCGGGTGTTGCGGCAACCTCCCCAGACTCAGGCCGAGAACGGCGAGAGCGTGCAGGAGCACCGAGACGACGATGGCAGTGCCCGGCCGCATCGCAGACCGTCCGAGGGACTATGACCCCACTAGACCGCGTGGGAGCCCGACGGGTTCCGAACGTCGCCGGCGGAGGGCGGGCGGCGGCGGCGCGTGCCGCACACCGCCCGCGCGTCAACCTTTCTTCGAGCCTCGCCAGTGATGCGCGATCGTGCGGTCCTCGCTCGCCTCGGTTTCGGTGGTCTCGATGTATTCCTGATAGAGCGCGTCGGCGTCGTCTTTTTCGCCGGGCCGTAATTTGTGGCCGCGCTCGAGCACCGCCGTCTTCGCGTAGTCGTCTTCGTTGCGTCGCTTTGTCACTTGTCACTCCGGCTGAGCACGAGACGCCGTTCACGTTACGCAATCGGTGCGCGCGCACCCATGACGAGCGTCACGATCGGACATAAGCCGGGGCAGGGGCCGCGGCGCTACTTGCGCGGCTTCGAGGGGGGCGCGCCTACGTCGTAGGGGTTGTAGCCCGTCTTGCGCGACGGTTTCGCGGCGTCGGCTTTGGCGGGCGCATCTTCGAGCGAGAGCGACGCATTGGAGAGCGCCTCGAGGTGATCGAACGTTTTCTCGGTCTCGAGCGCGGCGGCGGTTTCCGTGACCCACTTCCAGCGGGCCTCGCCGCGCTCGTCGTGCTCGATCGCCCCCACGCTGCCGCCGCCCGTGGCGACGAGCGACGGCTCATCGCTGTCGATGGCGGTCCCCAACGCCCCGAAATCCGGCGCTTCGTCTTCGAGCGTCGGATCCTCGTCGGTGCTCCGGGGTGGCCTGGGACTCATCTCACCCATGGTACGTTCAGGCCCGGCGCCGGGGATGTGACCATGGTCATGCAAAACCCTTCCGGTTGCGAAACAGACTTCGGAGTTTCGCCGTCGAGCCGGCGCAGCCGACGGGGGAACGCCGGTGTCTGCGGCAGTGCGGCACGGAGAAGCGCGGCACGGTCGCCGCACCTCGGCCGCACGAGTGTAAAATCGCCGCCGCCTCGAACGCCCTAAACGGAGAGCCCGAACGTGGCGCAGACGCCGCCCGTCGTCTTCACGTACTTCGACGCACGCGCACGCGGGCAATTCGTCCGCTACTACCTTCGGGCGCGCGGCGTGCCGTACCAAGACGAGCGCGTGCCGCTCACGCCGGGGTTACCGGAGTGGGCGGCTCTGCGCGCCGACCGCGCGCGCGTGGGGCCGTTCCACAAGCTGCCCCTGTTGCGCTGGGGCGAGCACAAAGTGGCCGAGACGTTCGTGATCTACTCGTTTCTGCACCGAGCGCTCGGCGACGAGGCAATGCTGTCGAGCGACGAGAATCTGCGTCACGCGATGCTCTTCTCCACGCTGTACGTGGACGTGGCGGTGCAGCTGTCGCTCCTGCTGTGGGCGGAGGTGTCGCACCCGGGAACCGATATCGGCGCGGTCGCGAAGCGCACGCTCGACCGCTTGCGCGGCCATTGCACGAATCTCGACCTCACGCTGCGCGAGTGGAGCTGGCTCGAGCATGCGCGCGGGCGTCCCGTGATGCTCGCCGACTGCATGCTCTGGGAGGAGCTCGACGTTGCGCAGCATGTCTTCGGCGAGCACTTCGAGCTCGACGATTATCCGGCGCTCGCCGAGCTGTATCGCGACAGCCCCGGCCGTGCAGCCTTCGACGAGGTGCTGCGCTCGCAGCGTTTGCCCGTCACGGGGCGCGGCTTGCCCGCCGAGGACCAGGGGATCGAGAAGATTCGGCGCCTCATGAGCGCGTGATCGTGCGGCATTCCGTCGCCGCTCCCGGCCGTGCGCCGATAGTGTTCGCGAACCGGGGCTGCTAAGCTCGGTCTAAATAGCGAGTGGGTGGGCTGGCGCTCTCCGCATGGCGCCAAGCGAACATCTCGCACATTAAAGAGGTGGGCAGCACCGATGCGTTTCGGTATCGGCATCGCGGCTGCGGTTTGTGCGCGTTTGGGAGCGCGCTCGTCGGATCGAGCCCGAAAGGCGCTGCACGGGCGCAGCCGCGGACGGCGGCATGGGA
>DASUGE010000159.1:0-15138 GCA_036274215.1 Polyangiaceae bacterium
GTTCGTGACGCCCGCCATCGGGGCGAGCACGACCGGCGGGCTCACGACGAGGCGCGGCCCGAGCACGAGCGGGCGCACCTCGTCCGGGCGAGCGGCGGGAACGTCGCGGTTCAGCGCGGAGCGGTAGATCGGGTCCACGGCGTGCCGAACCTTAGCCGCTCGCCGGCTTTTCGCCCGGTAGCTCCGAGCGCGGCTTCTTTCCACGCCACGGACGCCAATCGTCGCGTGTGCGGGGCGCGAGGGCGTCGTCGCAGGCGGGCGGATGCTCGCGGCCGAAGCGCTCCCCGTCGCCCGCCGGCGCGCTGAGAATGCGGTCGTGCTCGTCGATGAAGTAGGCGCGCTCGAGCCCCGGACCGCGCCCGGACGGCCAGGCGTAAGCGACGAAGCGGCGCTCCGCGCTCTCGTCGTCGAAGTGCGCGCTCGGATCGCTCGAGAAGCCGCCCTTCACGGGGAGGCACACGCTGAAGAAGAAGCCGCCGATGTCGATGAAGCTCTTGCCGTCGAGCACCTCGAGCTTCGGGTAACGCTCGAGGAGCGGCGGGTTCAGGCGGGCTTCGCCGCGCATGCCAGCCTCGCCCGTGAGCTCGCCGAGCAGCAAGGCCGAGCCGATGCGATCGCCATCGGGATCGAACGCTGCTTCGCGGCGCGCCGCGTCTTCCGCGAACAGGATCTCGCGCAGCCGCGAGACGGCGCGCTGCCCGGCTGCCGTCGTCCCGCCCTGCACGAGACCGGGCATCGCTTCGCGCACGAGAAAGAGCGGCACCGTGACGACGGTGGCGAGCGCGCCCGCGCCGAGCGCGAGGACATGACGCCGGCGTTGCTCGGGCGGCTCGCTCGGCGCGGCGAGGAAGCTCAAGAAGACGATCAGCGCGGCCGGCAGCGCGAGCTTGACGAACACGAGCGAGAGCAACGCCAAGAGGACGGCCACGCCCGTTCGCAGGGCTGCGATGGACGGCAGTCGCGTTGCCACGAGCGTGCCGGTGCGGCTGGGTTCGGCCGGCGACAAGGAACCCGAGGTGCGTTCAGCGACGCGGTGCGCGCGACACGCGTGGCGCACCCGCGACGTGCTCGGGCGCGACGCTGTTGGTGAGGGAGTAGCCGCCGGGTCGCCCGCTGGGGGTCGGCGTTGCCGTGGCGGGCGCGACGGAGGGCGGACCGGGCGGCGTGTGCCGCTCGACCTCGGTGAAGGCTCCGGAGCTCGAGGACGGAGGGTGCAGGGCGCCGCGCAGCTCCTCGGGCGCTTGCGCCAGGCGGTGGTCCGCGAAATCGCGCGGCGTGAGCGAGAGCTCCGGCGCCTTGGGGCGAGCGGTGTACGGCGAGCTCGGGCGGGCCGAGCCGTCCCTGGGGATACCCGTCAGCACCGCGGGCAGAGGCGCGGAAACGGGCGGTGCTTGTGGGGTCGCGCTCGCGCGCGCGGCGGCTTCGGGGGGCGGCAGCGTGGGAGCGCTGCGGCTCAAGGCTTGCGCTGCCGACACCTGCGGGATTGCCTTCTGCATGGCGTCCGAGATGCGCGGCTGCGACGGGCGCGACTCGCGCGAGATCTCGACCAGGGCGGCCTGCGCCTCGTCGCGTTGCGCCTGGACCTTGAGCAAGGTCTCGCGCGTGCGCTCGCGGTCGCCCACGAGCTTGTCGATGAGCTTGCGTGCGGCCTCGAGCTCCTCGCGCACGCCCGTGTCCGTTTCGGGCTCCGCTGCCGCGGGGAGCGACTCGCCGGTCATCGAGGTCGGCCGCTGGCTCGGGCGATTGCGCAACGCGTCGATGTCGCGACGAAGCTCGAGCACCACCTGCTCGTGGTCCTCCATCATCGCCGCGATGAAAGCGTCTTGCTGATCCAAGATGTACGAGCGCTCGCGCTGGGCCTCGATGTGGGCGCGCTGGAGCGACTGCTCGAGCAGAGTCACGCGGTTCTTGAGCGCGAGCTGGCGCTCGTTCCCCGCCGCCAGGAGGTCGGACATCGCCTCGAGCTCGCGGAGCAGCTGCACGTTCGCCTCACGAGCGCCGCTCACCCCGGCGCTCAGGTCGCGAATCGAGCGCATCAGCGTGCTGAGGCTCGCCTCCGCCTTCCCGCTCGCCGACAAAGCCGCATGAAGATGGGCGCTGCTGTCGCGTCCGGGGGGACGGCTTGGGGGCCTGTCACTCACTGGCGCGGCTTTGGGGGTGTGCTCAGGGGGAAGAGAGTCGGACATGCTACCCTCCCAGGGGCTTCGCACCGCCGACCGCGGCACGCAATCGCCCTCGGCCATGCCTCGAGGAATTGGCTCAAAACCGGCGCCTTCGACGCCCGCCGAGCTCGACCTTGCCCTCGAGCGCCTGGATTCTGCGGCTCCCCACTGGGCGGCGGTTCCGGCCGCCGAGCGTGCCCCGCTCCTCGGCGAGCTGGCGCGGCGCTTTCACGAGCTTTCACCGCGCATGGCCGAGCTCGACTGCCGCAAGCGCGGCCTGTCGCGCCGGGGCCCGCGAGCCGGCGAGCCGACCCTGGACGGGCCGGCGATCATCGTGCGCTACGCCCTCGAGCTCGCGCGCACCCTCGCCGGCGAGCAGGCGGTTCCTGCGAGCGCCGTACGTGAGGTAGGCCCGCGGACCGTCGTCTCTGCGTTGCCGATGAACGCGTGGGACGCCCTCACCTTCCTCGGCTATCGCGCCGAGGCCTGGCTCGACGGCTCGTTCACGCACGAGCAAGCCGTCTTGCATCCCACGGCGTTGCCTCGGCACCCCGGAGAAGTCGCGCTGGTTCTCGGCGCCGGTAACGTGCCGTCGATCGGCGTGCTCGACGCGCTCGAGCAGCTCTTCGTGCGCGGGCGGGCATGCTTGCTCAAGCTGAGCCCGGTCAACGATTACCTCGGGCCGTTCGTCGAGCTCGCGTGCGCGCCGCTCGTCGCGCGCGGGTTCATGGCGTTCGCCTACGGCGGGGCCGACGTCGGCGCGTACCTCACGGCACATCCGGCGGTCGACGCGCTGCACGTCACGGGCTCGTACGACACGCACGAAGCCATCGTCTGGGGGAGCGATCGTGCGGAGCGGCACGCGCGCAAGGCGAGGGGAGAGCCCCGATTTCAGAAGCCGGTCACGAGCGAGCTCGGCAACGTGAGCCCGGCCGTAGTGGTGCCGGGGAAATGGACCGAAACGGAGCTCGAGCACGCCGCGCGCAGCATCGTCGGCTCGTTCGTGTTCAATGCGGGGTTCAACTGCAACGCGACCAAGCTCGTCGTGACGCCGCGCGGGTCGAAGCTGCGCTCGGCGCTCGTCGAGCGCATCACTCGCATCCTTGCCGAGGTGCCCACGCGTCGCGCTTACTACCCCGGCGCGCACGAGAAATATCTGCACTTCACGAGTGACGGTGGACAGGTGAGCGAGTTCACCTCGGGCCACGCGCTCGATCTCGAGAGCGGGGAGTCACCGTGGGCGCTCGTGACGGAGCTCACGCCCGAGCGACATCCCGCCTGCCTCGAGCACGAGCCGTTCTGTGCGGTTTTGTCCGAAGTGTCCGTGGAAGGAAACGACCCCGTCGAATTTTTGGCGAATGCGACGCGCGTCTTGAACGAGCGTGTCTGGGGCACGCTGAACGCGATGCTGCTGGTCCCACCGGCGCTCGAGCGCGACCCTTCGATTTCGGCTGCGCTCGAGCGGGCCATCGCCGAGCTTCGCTACGGCGCCGTGTGCGTGAACGTGTGGCCCGCGGTCACCTACGGTCTTGGCACGTTGCCGTGGGGCGGCCATCCCTCGGCGACGCTCGCCGACGCGCAGAGCGGGCTCGGCTGGGGCCACAACGCGCTCCTCTTGCAGCACGTCGAGAAGACCGTACTGCGCGGGCCGCTCGTGCCGCTCATCAAGCCACTCTGGTACCCGGATCATCGGAACCTCGCGGCGCTCGGAACGAGACTCGTCGACTTTCAGGTGAAGCCGAGCGTGCAGCGGCTGGTCCCGCTCGTGGCGGCGGCGCTGCGCGGGTAAGCGGGACCGACCAGGTGCCTCCTCCTCGCGGCGCGCTGACGTGCTGGTCGCGGGGATAGAGCTAGTATTCTCGCTCATGGTGACGGGCCGGCGGGTCGCAAAGACGTGCGTGGTCGTGCTGATGGCCGCGTCGCTCGTGCGTTGCGGCGGGCGTGACGCCACGCATCACGACGCGACCTCGGGCGCTTCGGGCTCCAGTGGTGTGGGAGGGAGTGCGGGCGCGAACGGCGGCGATGCGGGGATGTCGCGAGGGGGGACGGCAGGGTCAGCGAGCGGCAGCGGCGGGTCGAGCGGGGATCAGGCGGGGACCGGCGGTAACAGCGGTGCGGGTGCTGGGACCGGTGGCTCGAGCGGCTCGGGTGCGGGCTCGGGCGGCGCGGCGGGCGCGGGCGCGGGTACGGGCGGTGCCGGCGCGGGTACAGGCGGTTCGGCGGGTGCGGGTACGGGCGGCTCGGGAGGTGCGGGAACGGGCGGCTCGGGAGGTGCGGGAGCGGGTGCGGGCGGCTCGGGGGGCGGGCCCATGGATCCGGTGCCGAGCTGCGTTCGCGCGTTGATGGTGCCGTGCCCGTACGAGGGGGAATGCCTGTCCGCCCTCAACGACCAGCAGAAGGTCGCGCGAATGTGTATCGAGAACGGGACCGTCGCCGTGCTCGACTATTCGAACGACGGCGTCGTGTGCACGCCGGGCGACACCATCACGACCAACGTCTACGCGAGCGACGGCTCGCTCTGCTACAAGACGGTGCGAACGATGGGGGCTGGCTGCGAATCGAGCAGCGCCGTCTGGTTCGATCGCGTCGGCAACGAGGTCGCCACCGAGTCCCAGTCGTATCCGTCGCAAAACGTGACGTTCGTCTGTACCGAAGGCGGCGACAGCTCCACGTGCAGCTCGCCCTGCTACACGCTGCACCCGTCGTGCACGATCGGCAATTGCCCGAACCCGCTTTGAAAAGCCCGCGAAAAGCGCCCGCGCGGCCGCCGTTCACCGCTCGTGCGCCGGCTTCGCTCGCCCCGCTCGCTCGCGCCCTCGCGCATGCTCTTTCGCGAGCGCCTTCATGAACGCGTCGAAGTCCACTTGCATCGTGTGCCGGCGCGTCGGCACGAAGCGCCGCTTCACCGCCGCTCGCTCGGCGAGCGCCTCCGTGCGCATGACCGACGGCGCGGGCGGCGCGTAGCGTCCCGCGATGCAATCGGCGATGAGCTTCGCTTGCGCTTCGGCGATCGGCATGATGGCGCCGAGCGGCTGCGCGAGACCCACGAAGAAAAGCCCGAGGTGCTCGGGATGCAGCGTGCGAAAGTAGAGCGGCAGCTCGTTATCCGGCGCGGAAACGAAGCCGGGGTCGAAGAACGGAAACGTCACGCTGTAGCCCGTCGCGTAGACGAGCGCGTCGGCGCGCTCGCGCGTGCCGTCCATGAACTCGACCTCCGCGCCGTGAAACGCCCGCAGGTTGGGCTTCGGAATCACGCGGCCAGCTCGCAGCATCGGTAAGAGCTCGCTCGAGATCGTGGGGTGAGCGCAGCCGAGCCGATGATCCGGCTTCGGCAGGCCATGCGCTTCGAGATCCCCGATCACGCGCCGATAGAAGAGCTCGGAGACGCGAAATCCGATGCTCGGCGGGATGAAGCTCCCCCCGAGGTCGTCGACTGGGCGGCCGAGCACGTATTTCGGAAGCACCCAGGCCCCGCGTCGCGTCGCGAGCATGACGCGCTCGGCGACTCCCGGGGCCGCGAGCTCGCACGCGATGTCGACCGCGCTGTTGCCGAACCCGAGCACGACGACGTGGCGCCCGCGCAAATCGTGCGGCGTCTGCGGATCACGGTACGCCGAAGAATGGAAGGTGACGCCGTCGAATCGGCCGGGGAACGGTGGCTCGGGAAAATGCGGATCCCAATGGTGGCCGTTTGCGACGATCACGGCGGCGTAGGTCGCCGTCGTGCCGTCGGAGGTCGTCACGTCATAGCCCGCTCCGGCGCACGGCACGACGCGCTCGACCCGGGTGCGGAAACGGATGCGGCGGGCGAGCCCGAACCGCTCCGCGTAGGCACGGAAGTAGGCGGCGATGCGCGCATGCCCGGGATAGTCCGGCGTATCCGGTGGCATCGGAAAATCCGCGTACTCCATCCGAGCGCGCGACGTATTGATGCTGAGGGACGAGTAGGCGGCGCTCCGGCCGTTGCCGAGCACCCAGAGCCCCCCGACCGCTTCGGTCTCCTCGAAGCAGTCGCACGGTACGCCCGCATCCGTAAGTGCCTTCACGGCGACCAGGCCCGACGAGCCGGCGCCGATCACGCACGCTTTCGGCAGGGTGTCGGCGGATGTGCGCAAGAGCCGGGCCATAGCACGGTTCTTTGGCCGTCGCGGCGCGCGGCGCGCTCGGCTATCCTCGAGCGGATGCGAAAAATCCTCGTCGTCGAGGACTCGCCGAGCACCCGAGCGTTCGTGCGCAGCACGCTCGAGTCGGAATCCGGTGTGGCCGACGTCGAGGTGTCGGAAGCGACGAGCGGCTTCGACGCGTTGCGTCTCCTGCCGCGCGGACCGTACGACCTCGTGATCACCGACATCAACATGCCGGACATCAACGGGCTCGAGCTCGTGCAGTTCATGCGCAAGAGCGAGCTGCACAAGCAGACGCCGATCCTGCTGATCTCGACGCAGTCGTCGGAGCGGGACCGGCAGCGCGGAATTCGACTCGGGGCGAGCGGGTACTTGGCCAAGCCTTTCGCGGGGAAGGCGTTGGTCGAGGAGGTGCACAAGCACCTCCGTCCGGTCGGGGGCGAGGGGCATGGCTGACCCGACGGAGCGCGCGCGCGACGAATTTCTGTCCGAGGCGCAAGAGATTGTCGAGACGCTGTCGCGAAATCTCCTCGATCTCGACGCTTCGGTGCGCAGTGGCTCGATCGATCCCGCGCTCGTCAACGAAGCGTTCCGCGCCGTCCACACGTTGAAGGGGCTCGCAGGGCTGTTCGGGGCCGCGCGCCTCGGCCACCTATCGCACCGGCTCGAGGACGTGCTCGACGACCTGCGGCTCGGGCGCATGCAGCTCTCGCCCGACGTGCTCGACGCGCTGTTCGCGGCCATCGACGTCTATGGCCGGCTGCTTTCGCTGGAGCGCGAAGGGCGCGACGAGCCGAGCCAGGCCGCGGAAGAGCTCCTCGCGCGGCTCGAGCGGCTCGGAGCGGAGGCTCCGAACCGCGCGGCTCCCGTCACGGAATACGACCTCGATCCGGGCTTGCTCGCCGTGCTCACGGAGTACGAGGAGCACCGGCTCCGCGCGAACCTCGAGCAGAAGATGCGGCTCTACCGCCTGCGGGTGGAGTTCGATCTCACGACGATCGACAAAGCGCTCGAGGACATGAAGACCCGTGCCAAGCGGCACGGTGAGATCATCACGTACCTGCCCGCCGGCGAAGCGACGAGCGCCGATGCGATCGAGCTCGACCTGCTCATGGCGTCGCGCGACGATCTCGCGACGCTGATTGGCGCGCTCGGGGCCGACAACGTCGTGATCGAGGAGATCCCGCGGCGGCGCTCGAGCATTCTGAACGAGCCCGCGCGCCCGACGCACGGCGCGGTCGCCCTCACCACCGCCGAATCGGCGCTCCCTTCGGTGAGCGCGGGCGAGGCCGCGATCGAGCAGGGTCCGAGCCTGCGCTCGCTCACGCAGACCGTGCGCGTCGACATCCGCAAGCTCGACGCCCTCATGAACGTCGTGGGGGAGCTCGCGATCGTGCGCGGCGCCATCGCGCGCCTCGCCGATCGGCTACGCGTCGAGGGCCAGCGGCAGCTCACCGCCGAGCTCCAGCGCCTGCACCGCAGCTTCGAGCGGCGCCTCGCCGAGATGCAGGCCGGCATCCTCGAAGTGCGCATGGTGCCGCTCGGTCAGGTGTTCGACCGCCTCGCGCGCGTCGTGCGCCAGATCGGCCGCGAGATGAGCAAGGAGATCCGGCTCGTCATCACCGGCTCCGAGACCGAAATCGACAAGCTCATCGTGGAGGAGCTCAGCGATCCGCTCATGCACATGATCCGGAACGCGATCGACCACGGCATCGAGCCTTCGGCGCGCCGGGCGGAGGTGGGCAAGCCGCCCGCGGGCACCATCGCGCTCAATGCCTATCAAAAAGGCAACCACGTCATGATCGAGGTCGAGGACGACGGCCGCGGCATCGACGAGCAGGCCGTGCTCGACAAGGCAGTCCGGCTCGGCAAGATCGCGGTCGAGGACGCGACCGAGCTCAGCCGTGAGGAGGTGCTCGCGCTCGTGTTCCTGCCGGGCGTCTCCACGAGCCAGACCGTGAGCGACGTGAGCGGGCGCGGCGTCGGGATGGACATCGTCAAGACGAACATCGCGCGCCTCGGCGGGATCATCGACGTGCAGAGCGAGCCGGGCATCGGCACCAAGATGACGATCACGCTGCCCATCACGCTCGCGATCGTGAGCGCGCTGATGGTGCACATCGCCGACCAGGTTTTCGCGATTCCGCTGTCGACCGTTTCGGAAGCGCTGTCGCTCGACGTGGGGGTCTCGCGCATGCTCGACGGACGCGAGGTGATCACGCTGCGCGGTCAGACGCTGCAGCTCTGCCGGCTCGACCGGGTGCTGGCGCTCGAGCGCAAGAAGACGCCCGCGCCGCGCAAGAGCTACGTCGTCGTGGTCGCGCTCGGCAACCGCCGGCTCGGCGTCGTGGTCGATCACCTGGTCGGCCAGCAGGACATCGTGATCAAGCCGCTCGGGCGCTCGCTCGCGGCCGTTCGCGGCTTCGCCGGCGCGACAGAGCTCGGGGATCAGCGCGTGGGCCTCGTCCTGGACGCGGCCGCCATCGTGGACGAAGCGTTCTCGGGCAGCGAGGTCGCGCGCGAGAGGAGCACCGTGCTTGGCTGATCTCGTGCGTGCTCGCGGTGAACGGCTGGGGCGGCGCGCCGCGGGGCGCGGCCCCGTGCGCGAGTTTTTGACCTTCGTGCTCGGCTCCGACGTGTTCGGCGTCGAGCTCTACCGTGTGAAGGAGATCCTGACGCCGCCGCCCATCACGCCGGTTCCGCGCGCGCCGCGCGAAGTGGTGGGCGTTTGCAGCGTGCGCGGCCTGCTCGTGACGGTCGTCGACCTGCGCATCCGCCTCAAGCTCGAGGTGCGACCGGACACGCGCCGCACGCGCATTTTGCTGGCCACGGCCAGCTCGGGCGAAGCAGTAGGCCTCTGGGTCGACGAGGTGCTACAGGTGGTTCGGCTCGCTGAGGCGGACATGGAACTCACGACGGCGGGGATCGGGACGGAAGTGAGCGAATTCGTGCTCGGCGTGGGGCGCCCGCAGGGCGAGTTCATCGTGCTGCTCGATCTGGCGGCGCTGGTGACGGGGTGACGATGGACGCCGCGAGCCGCCTGCGCACGGGCAAGCAGCGCCCGGATCCGAGGAAGAGCCTGGTCGGCTTCATCGTCGGCGACGTGGCGTACGCGGTGCCCATCGTCCACGTGCAGGAGATCGTCGTGCCGCTCGGCCTCACCGAGCTTCCGCACGCGCCGAGCGCGATTGCGGGCGTCGCCGATCACCGCGGGCAGGTGATGCCCATCGTCGACCTTCGCGCCCGCTTCAAGCTGCCCCCGCTGCCGGATCGACGCCGGGCGAAGTGGATCCTCGTCCGCGCCGAAGATCGAACCTTCGGCTTGGCGGTCGATCGCGTGACGGACGTATTCGGGACGGGCGGCGTCGAGATCCGACCGCCGCCCGCGCTCGGCGGTGGCGAGGACTCGCGCGGGATCGTCGGGGTGACGAGCTACGAGGGCGCGCTCGTCTTCGTGCTCGACGTGACCCGGCTGCATGCGCTCGTGAGCTCGATCGCACCGGGCCCGTTGCTCTCGGCGGGGGCCACGTGAGCGGCGGGGGCCTGCCTGCCTCGCTCATCGGCTCCGAAGATCCGGAGGAGCGGCGCCGTGCTGCGCTCGCGCTCGGAGAGCTCGAGCCGGGGCTCGCCGCCGCGTCGCTGCTCGTCCTGCTCGGGGACGAGGACTGGCGCGTTCGCAAGGAGGCGGTCGCCGTCGCGCAGGCCCTCGCGCCCGACCCGAGCATGCTGGCCGCACTCGTGAGCGCCTTCGCGCCCTCGGAGAACGTCGGCCTAAGGAACGCGACGGTCGAAGCGCTCGGAGCTTTCGGCAACGACGCCGTCGACGCCCTCGCGGCCGCCATGGCGAGCCTGGACGCCGACGGCCGCAAGCTCGCCGCTGAAGCGCTCGCCCGCACCGGTCAGGCGAGCGCCCTCACCGTGCTGCGCGGCTTGCTCCGCGACTCGGACTCGAACGTGTGTGTGGCCGCGGTCGAGGCCATCGCGGCGCTCGGCATCGACGGCGGTCTCGACGTGGTTCCGGTGCTGCTCTCGTGCCTCGACTCGCGGGACGAGTTCACGCGCCTCGCCGCGCTCGACGGCCTGCGCGCCCTCGGCGTCCACTTGCCCTGGGATCGCCTTACCAGGATGCGTGAGCCGGTGCTCGAGCAGGCCATCATCGCGTCCATCGGGCAGAGCGGCGACACGCGCGCTGCGCTGCCGCTGATCTCGGCGCTGCCGCACGCGCGCGGCGGCACGCTGGTCGAAACGCTGCGCAGCGTCGTCGACCTCGCGCGCTCCGGCCCCGCGCCGGCGCGCGAGCTCAAGATGGTCGCGGCCGATCTCGACGCCGCCACGCGCGAGCGTCTGATCGGCTTGGCGTCGGACGTGGAGAGCGGGGAGGGGCGGGGTATGGCGTTGCTCGCTCTCGGCGCACTCGGCGTCCCGGGTGCTGCGGGCCACGTGCTCGACGCCCTCGGCGACGAGATGCTGCAGGGAGCCGCGGAGGAAGCGCTCGATTGGCTCGGCCCCCTCGCCGTGCGACCGCTCGTCGAGCGCGCCGGAAGCTCGTCGTCGATCGGGCGTGCGGCATGCATCGAGATCGCCGCGCGCCTGACCGACGACGCCAACGCCGGCGCCGTCCGGCGGGAGGCGCTCGAGGCGCTCGCCGATCCGACGCCCGAGGTCGTGCGCGCCGCGCTCGGCGCTCTATCCATCGTGGGCGACGAGAGCTCGCTCGAGCCGGTCGCGCGCCTCTTGTCGACCGACGCCGCATCGGCGCTCGGGCGCGCAGCGGAGACGTCGCTCGCCGTGCTCGCCGCGCGTTTCTCCGACGCCGCGCGCGTGCTGGCCCGCCGCGCCGAACCGTCATCGCCGGAAGCGCACGCCGCCGCCGTCCTCATCCGTGTGCTCGGGCCGCCCGTGCGCGGCAGCCTCGACGCCGACGTCGAGTTCTTGGCGGCGGCGCTGAGCAGCGACTCGCCCGCCGTGCGGCGCGCCTCGCTCTCCGCGCTCGGAGCGATCGGCGGCGCGCTCGCGGTCGAGCCCATTGCGCTCGCGCTGACGGACGAGGAGCGCGAGGTGCGCCTCGCGGCGGTGCGCGCGCTCGGCCGTCTGCGTTCGGCCGAGGGTGAAGCGCTCGGCACCGCGCAGCTCGTGGCGCTCTCCGAGCGACCGAGCGACGACGAGCTCGTGATTTTCGCCCTGCTCGCGCTGGGCGAGACGGGCGATGCGCGCGCGCTCCCGATCCTGCGGCCCTTCGTCCGCTCGGGCGATCCCAACGCCGCCGTTGCGGCGATCGAGGCGCTCGGTGCGTTCCCGGAGGCGCGGCGCATGGACGCGCTCATCGACGGCCTCTCGCACGCGGCGTCCGAGGTCGTGAAAGCCGCCGTGCGAGCGCTCGGCGAGAGCAGCGACGGACGCGTGCTCGCGCACCTCGCCGTCGCGCTCGATCACGAAGCGTGGGACGTCCGGCGCCTGGCGGCCGACATGCTCGCGCGACACGGTGAAGGGGCGGGCGGGCCACTCCGGGCGCGCTTGGCCGTGGAGGAGGATCCGCTCGTGCGCGAGGCCATCGGCCGCGCGCTCGAGAGCATGGTGGGTGTGCACCGGAGTCCGGTGCCCACGCGGGGGAGCTACCTGCCTCGATGACGCCGACGCGACTCTTGCCTCACGCCCAGCTCGGCACGGAGGAGTTCCGACTCCTGCGCGACCTGTTCTACGAGCACGCGGGCCTCCACTACGACGACGACGCGATGTTCCTCTTCGAGCGGCGACTCGTCGACCGCGTCGAAGCGCTCGGCCTCGACGACTTCTACGCCTACTACAAGTTCCTGCGCTTCGATCCGCGCGGACCCGCCGAGCTCGAAGAGGCCATCGAGCGCCTCACCACGAAGGAGACGTATTTCTTCCGCCAGGAATACCAGCTGCGCGCGTTTCGCGATCAGCTCCTGCCCGAGCTCGCGCAGGCGAACGCTGCCCGCCGCCGGCTCGCGGTCTGGAGCGCCGGCTCCTCGACCGGGGAGGAGGCGTACACGATCGCGATCCTCCTGCTCCAGTCGCGTATGTTCAACGGCTGGGACCTCAAGGTCGTCGGGAGCGACATCTGCCGCGGCTCCGTGGCCGCCGCGCGCCGCGGCATCTACCGCGAGGCCGCGTTCCGCACCACGTCACACGAGGTCCGCGCCCAATATTTCACCAACGTGGGCGAGGGGGCGGAGGTTGCGCCCGAGCTCAAGAAGATCTGTCATTTCGGACAGCTCAACTTGATGGACAGCGGCCGCGCCGTGATGGTCGGTCAAGTCGATGTGATCTTTTGCCGCAATGTGCTGATCTACTTCGACATGAAGTCTCGACGGCGGGTCATCGACGGCTTTTACGATCGGCTGGTGCCGGGGGGATACTTGCTCCTCGGCCATTCGGAATCGCTCTTGAACGTGTCGACCGCGTTCGAGCTCGTCCATTTGAGAGAAGACCTCGTGTACCGCAAACCCCTCGGAGCCTGGCGTTTCAACGGAGCGAAGCTGTGACCCCCGCCGCCCTCCCCCCCCTCAAAGTCCTCATAGTAGACGACTCGGCCTTCAACCGCCGCAGCATCGCCGAAATCCTCTCCACCTCGCCCAGCATCGAGATCGTCGGCCGCGCCGCCGACGGCGAGGAGGCCTTACGCATGGCCTCCTCGCTCAAGCCCGACGTGATCACGCTCGATCTCGAGATGCCGAAGATGGACGGCTTCACGTTCCTGCGCATCCTGATGAGCCGGACGCCGGTCTCCGTGATCGTCATCTCGAGCTACAGCCAGAAAGAGAACGTGTTCAAGGCGCTCGAGCTCGGCGCGCTCGACTTCGTCGCGAAGCCCGATCGCTACATCGATCCGGAGCTCAAGAGCGTCCGCGAGGAGATCCTGCGCAAGGTGGAGCTCGCGCGCAGCGTCCGCATCGCCGCGCCGGTGCGGCGCGACGTCGTGGTTTCACACCCGGCGCACAAGGCGACGACGCCGGGCACCGCGCCCAAGAACGTGATCGCGATCGCCGCCTCGACCGGCGGCCCGAGCGCGCTCCTCGAGCTTTTCGGCCGGCTCCCCGCCAACTATGCGCACGGCATCGTCGTCGCGCAGCACATGCCCGAAAGCTTCACGCGCACGTTCGCCGAGCGCCTCGATCGCAGGAGCCCTCTGTCCGTGAGCGAAGCCAAGGACGGCGACATGCTCGAGGCCGGCACGGCCTACGTCTGCCCTGGCCGCCAGTGCCTCGAGCTCGAGCAAACCTCACGCGGCCTCCGCGTCCGCCTGCGTCCGCCCGAGCCGGAGGATCGCTACATACCGAGCGCCGACGCCATGCTGAAGAGCGTCGCCAAGGTCGCTGGTAGCCGCTCCGTCGCAGTCGTGCTCACGGGTATGGGCGACGACGGCGCCCGCGGCGCGAAATCCATCGTCGACGCCGGCGGAACGGTCGTCGTCGAGAGCGAAGCCACCGCGGTCGTCTACGGCATGCCGGGCGCCGTCGTCCGCTCGAAGCTCGCGACGCGCAGCCTCCCGCTCCCCGATCTCGCGCTCTGGCTCGCGGGGCTTTAGGCGCTCCCGCCCGCTACGGACCCGCGCCCGGTCCGCTGTTGCAATACTCGTAAAAGCGATTCCCGTCGGCGCTGTACGCACGCCCCGACGTCGCGGCGGCGGTCCAGGGTGAATCGCGATCGATGTGCGCGCCGAGCACCGACTCGCGAATGACGCCCTGGCCGTTCGGCGTCGGCGTCGTGCTGCTGGTGTCCCAGGAGCGGCCGAGGAAGATCTTGTTCGAAGGCGTGCCGTCTTCGGCGGTGAAGTTGCAGTGAATGAAGAGGAAGCCGAGCGCGTTCCCGACGGACGTGCTCGGCGCCATGATGACGCCGCTGCTCGAGCCGCGCCGCGACGTGAGGTAGTGCACCGTGACGTTGTCGAGCACGACGGTGGCGCTTCCGTAGATGAAATCCGTATCGCCCTCGATGAAGCTGTCCTTTACGTAGACGCGCGAGCGCGTCGTCGCGTTCGCCGCGGCCATCTGGATGGTGTCCTGGAAGCCGTGCAGCCGCACGTTCTCGAGCACGATCTTGTCGCCCGTGGTTTTGAGCGCCAGCGCCTGCAAATTCGAGCCGCTCGCCGGCGTCGGGAAGTCATTCGAAAGCGTCAGATTCACGATCTGAAAACCGTTCGATTTCACGCCCAGAGTCTCGCTCGTCCCGTCCTGTTGCGACTTGTTGTTGACGATCACCACCTTGGTCGCGTCCGTGCTCGTCGCGTACAACGTGACTGGCGTCGAGCCTGAATAAGAGACCTGCCCCCGGTAGGTCCCCGGCATCATCCGCACGTAGCGCCGCGTCGACCCCGACACGGCCATCAGCGCCGCCTGCAGCGTCGTGTGCGTCCCCGACCCGTCCGCCGCCACCGTGTAGTCCGCCGTGAACGCGCTGGCATCGCCGAGCCCCGGGGTCGGATCCCAATTGTCGACGGCCAGGGAATCGAACGCCCCCGAGCCCGCGAGGTACGTCGCGATCGTGTACTTCGCCGCATCCGAGCTCGACAGCTGCGGCCTCATCGCCTGACTCGCGACGGGGTTCGTACACATCCCCGTCGTCCCCGCTCCGCCCCCGCCCTTTCCGGCGCTCGCCCCACCAACGCCACCGCCTCCACTCTGCCCACCCCCATTCATCGCCCCACCCCGCCCGCCTCCGCCGCGCCCCGCCCCTCCGCCTCCGCCCATCCCCGCTCCCGCATTCCCCGCTCCCGCATTCCCCGCTCCCGCATTGCCTGCTCCTGCTCCCGCTCCGCCGCGTCCCCCCATTCCATTCCCGCCGTCCCCACCCATTCCCGCTCCGGCTCCCGCGCCCGACATCCCGCCCCC
>DASUGE010000160.1:0-10346 GCA_036274215.1 Polyangiaceae bacterium
AGCTCGATGCCGTCAAAGACGAGCTGCCACCCGAGGATCGAGAAGTGCTCGCCGCCCTCGACCTCCGCAGTCTAAGGCGCCATGACGTGCCGCTCGAGCTCCTGGAGAGCCTGATCGGCCATCCGCGCGTGTTCAACGGCGCGCGCGGGCGCCTGCCGGTCGAGATCGGGCGCGGGACCTGTCGCGTCGAAACTCGACGCGAGCACGGCCATCTCGTGATTTCGCTCGAGCCCGCGGGCGCCACCGAAGGCGTGAACGTCGTCGTCGAGAGCGACACGCGGCTGCTCGTCTATCGCGTCACGCCCATGCTCGGAAAGCTCTTCGCGCTCGTGCCGACCGGCGTGCGCATTCCGGAGCGGCACGAGCCCGAGGCGATCGGCGTGCTGTCTCGACTTGCCGAGCACGTGGAGGTTCGGAGCGCGACGCTCGGCGCTCGGCGCGGGACCGCGGCCGACGCCACCCCCGTGCTGCGCATCTCGCCGGAATCCGGCGCGTGGTACGTCGAGGCCGGCGTGCGCCCGTTCGGCGCGCGTGGACGATTCTTCCCGCCGGGGCTCGGGCGCGTCGCGATCACGCTGCGTGAGGGCGACGACTGGCTCGACGCCGAACGGGACTTTTTGCGAGAAATAACGCTCTTTCGTGAGCTCGCTGCGGCCTGCCCGAGCTTGACGCTCGCCCTCGGCACCCACTCCGAAGAGACCGACGCTGACGGCAGCTTTAGCGGCTCCCTCGGCGAGGACGGACTCTTCACGCTGCTCACCGAGCTGAAGCAGTGCGAGCTCCCCGTCGCGCTCGAGTGGCAAGACGGACGAGCGGTGACGGCGCGCGGGACGCTCGGTGCCGGCGCGCTCCACGGCGCGTTGAAGCGGAACAAGGGCTGGTACCTCGTGACGGGCGGCGTGCGCATCGACGACGTCATGTCGCTCGACCTCGCGGAGCTCGCGACCTTGCCGTTCACGAAATCGGGACGCTTCCTGCGGCTACCGAACGGCGACTTCGTGGAGGTCGAACGGCGTGCACGCCGGGTGCTCGCCCTGCTCGCCAACTCAGCCGAAGCCCCGCGACGCGGTCGCCGCGCGGAGCTGCGCATCCCCGAAGCCGCCCTGGACACGCTCCGGTCGTTGCGCGAGGCAGGCTACGCCATCGAAGAGGACGGTCGCGACGACTGGCTCGCTCGCTGCGACCAGATCCTCGCCACCGAGCCGCCGCTTCCGCACGGGCTCACCGCCACCCTCCGGCCCTACCAACTCGAAGGCTTTCGCTGGCTCTGGCGCTATAGCCAACTGGGGCTCGGCGTCTGTCTCGCCGACGACATGGGGCTCGGCAAGACGCTCGAAGCGATCGCTTTGCTGCTGACGCGAAGCGCGGGCGGTCCGGCGCTCGTCGTCGCTCCGACCTCCGTCTGCCGCAACTGGCTCGAGGAGCTCCGCCGCTTCGCGCCGGGCCTCACCGTCGTCGAATACGCGGGCAAGGGACGCAGCGCTTTGCTCGAGAGCTTTCGGAGCGCTCACGCGCCGGACGTCGTGATCGTCAGCTACGCCCTCCTGCAGCACGACGCCGCGGAGCTCGCCTCGCTGACCTGGAATACCGTCGTGCTCGACGAGGGTCAATTCATCAAGAATGCGCATTCTCTCCGCGCCCGCGCCGCCTTCGCGCTCCCCGCGCGTTACCGCCTGGCCATGACGGGCACGCCCGTCGAAAATCACCTCGGCGATCTCTGGAGCATCTTCCACTTCCTGAACCCCGTTCTCCTAGGCGCCTGGAAGCATTTTCAGGTTCGCTACCTGAAGCCCATCGAGCGGGACCGAAACAGCGAGCAGCGCGCGGAGCTCAAAGCGCTGCTCGCGCCGTTCCTCTTGCGGCGCCTGAAAGACGAGGTCCTCTCCGATCTCCCGCCCGTCACGGTCGTGCGGCACAGCGTGCGCCTCAGCGAAGACGAGGCCCTCCGCTATGCGCTCCTGCGCCGGCAGATCCACGAGAAGCTCCGAACGGCGCACGGCAAACGCCAGCACAAGCTCCAAGTCTTCAGCGAGCTCATGCGTCTCCGCCGCTTCTGCTGCCATCCCCGGCTCGTTTTCCCGGACGCTCCGCTCGAGGCGTCCAAGCTCACGGCGTTTCTCGAGCTCGCCGAAGAATTGCGCGACAACGGGCACCGCGCGCTCGTCTTCAGCCAATTCGTCGACTTCCTCGACCTCGCGCGTGAGGCGCTCGAGGAGCGCGGCATCCGTTACTCGTACCTCGACGGCTCGACGCCCAAAGAGGTCCGCCATGCCCGCGTCGAGGAGTTCCAAAACGGAAGCAACGAGCTCTTCCTGATCAGCCTCAAGGCGGGCGGGTTCGGCCTCAACCTCACGGCCGCGGACTACGTCATCCACCTCGACCCCTGGTGGAATCCGGCCGTCGAAGCGCAGGCGACCGACCGCGCGCATCGCATCGGCCAAGAGCGACCGGTGACCGTGTATCGACTGATCACCGAAGAGACGATCGAGGAGAGCATCGTCGAGCTTCATCGGGAAAAACGCGATCTTGCCGATGCACTGCTCGCGCAGACCGACGACGTTCCGGAGCTCGGTCACGAGCTTCTGACCGAGCTCCTCGGGCCGCCGCTCCGCCCGGAGCGTCTCGAAATCGGCGGCGCTCAGGCCGGCGTTTCAGGGCAGAACGACGTCGAGGGCTGACCCGTCGTACGTGACGGTTCGATCGGGGGCCGCCATGCCGGCGGGGGCGGCCTTGCCGGCTCGCACGACGACGACGTCGAACGTGCGGCTCGCGAGCATGCTCGGGTACGCGCCTTCGCGCGCGCCGAGCGTCAGCGTGCTCGAGGCGTCGTTCCAGGTGATCGGGATGCGAGTGAACGCTCCACCCTCGTACGCGTAGCTCGACCCGTCGTCCTCGTAGAGCTCGAAGCCGCCGTCGGCTCCTGCGAAAACGTAGAGTGCGATGGGGTCGGCCGCTTTCTGGCTCGTGTACTCGAGCTCGGGGCCGAACGGCACGACCGAGCCGGCGCGCACGTGGACGGGAATGCGCTCGAGCGGCGCGGCGCTCGTCACGGTCGCGCCACCGGCGATGGAGGCTCCCGTCCAGAAATCGTACCAACCGCCCGGCGTCGCGGGCAGGTACACCGAGCGGCTCGTCGCCTGATAGTCGGTGACCGGACTCACGAGCAACGCCGGACCTGCCATGAATTCGTCGCGCACGTCGAGCGCGGCCGCGTCGCTTCGAAAATCCATGACGAGCGGCCGCAGCATCGTTGCGTCTCGATGCGTCACGGCGCCCGCGAGCGCGTAGAAATACGGCAGCAGCCGGTAACGGAGCCGATCGAAGGCGAGCATGGCCGTGTAGGCCGGGCTCGATTCGCCGCCGAACTCCCACATCTCGCGCACGGGCGCCTGCCCGTGAACGCGCAGGAGCGGCAAGAATGTCGCGTACTCGAACCAGCGCGTGTTGAGCTCGCGCCATTCGTCGGCGTTCTGCCCGCCGCTATAGCGTGGAGGCACCGCGAAGCCTCCGCTATCGACCGTCCAGTACGGGATGCCGGAAAGCGCGAAGCCGAGACCTCCCGGGATCTGCTTCTTGAACGCCGACCAGGTCGAGCTGATGTCACCCGACCACGTCGCCGACGCGTAGCGCTGCTGCCCCGCGAAAGCGGACCGAGTGAGGATGAAGACGCGCTGCTCGGGGGCCTTCGTGCGCTGGCCCTCGTAGATGCCTTGGCTGTTCACGAGCGAATAGGCGTTCAGCATGCGCGAGCCCGAGCCGAGCGCCGTCGGGTGCATGTGCGTCTGGCAGAGCGTTCGGCCCTCGGCGAGGCTCTTGTAGGGGCCCTCGACGACCTCGGGCTCGGTCGCGTCGAGCCACCACGCATCGACGCCCAGCCCGAAGAGCTGCTGCTCGATCTGTGCCCAATACGCGGCGCGCGCGTTCGGGTTGAACGCGTCGTAGAACGCAAACGGCTGATCGAGAAAGTCGAGCACGCTCGTGTCGTACGGGTAGGTGTAGCCGGACGCCTGAAGCGCCGCGTAGTTCGCCGTGTTCGTGTAGAACTTGGGCCAGACCGAGAGCATGAGCTTCACGTGCTGGTCGTGAAGGCTCGCGATGAGGCCGGCGGGGTCGGGAAAGCGAGCGGGGTCGAAGGCGAGCGACCCCCATTGCTTGTCGGGCCAGTATTGCCAATCCTGCACGATGACATCGAGCGGGATACCGCGACTTCTATAGCCGGCGACGGCCGCGCTCACCTCCGCCGCAGACGCGTAATGCTCGCGGCTCTGGAACAAACCGAATGCCCAGCGCGGCATGAGCGACGCCGCTCCGGTCACGCGCCGGTACCCTGCCATCACGCCGTCGAGCTCGGGACCGTAGAGGAAGTAGTAGTCGAGCCCGTCGCCGACCTCGGACCAGAGTGAGGTGGTGGCAGGCGCCGCCGCGGGCACTTTGTAGCTCAGTGACAGCGTCTTGACGTCGATATCGGAGCTCCACTCGAGATGCACGGGCACCGGCTGCCCCGCCGTCAGGGCGACGCGCGCTACCTCTTCGTCCGGGAGCCAGCCCTGGCGCCAATGATCGATGACCTTCGTGCCGCCGACGGTGAGCGCCACTTGCCCCGAAGCGAACGTCTTGAACAAGTAATTCCCGCTCACCGCCGGGGTGAACGTGACGGTGAGGTCCGCTTTCCCGCTCGACGCGGCGGTGAGCTCGATTCCCGAGCTGTACTCGAAGCCCGGCACGGGCTCGTACGCGCGGAGGTCGCCGAAACGCGTGTACGACGTGTTGTCCCAGAAGATCCCGTAGCCTCGACTCGAGGCCAGCATCGGCACGACTGCGTTCGTGTTGTATTGGGCGAGCTCGAGGTCGTACCCTTTGATGTCGAGCAAGCCGAGCTGGTAGTTGCCGAGACCGTAGAGCGCTTCGCCCTCGTTCGCTTCCCACTCCTGACGGACGTGATAGGTCGCCTCCCCTTGCACCATCGCGGGCTCGAGGCTGCGCCCGCCGAGCTTCTCCGCCGCGACGAGGTGGCCCGCGCGGTCGAGAAACGCGACGGCTCCGGTCGCCGCGTCGATCTGAAGCTCGAGGCGCGCCGTGCGGAGCGTCTTCTTGCCGTCCGAGTCGACGAGCTCCCACGCGACCTCGGGTTTGCACCGCTTCGGCGCCGCGGCGAGCGACGTCCGCGCGAAGAAGGCCGCGTCCGTCGCGAACATCACGCGCACGACGTCCTCGGCGCAGACCTCGAGCTTCAGCGTGCCGCCGGCCACGTCGATGCTTGGCACGGGGCCGGACTGCGGCATGCCGCCAAGGCCGCCCCCACCTCCCGCAGTGCCGCTACCGCTCGTCGCTCCCGTGCTCGCACCGGCGCCAGCGCTCCGGCCCGCACCGTTCGCGTCGTGGGACGAGGACTTTTCCGAGCAGCCGGCGGCGAGCCCGACGCCGAGGAGAGCGAGGATCAACGCCGCGTCACGGCGGCGAGTCGAGCGAAGCGAGGCGAGCTTCATTGGGTCGTGTAGTTGCGCGAGCCGCTCGTCGAGCGCCGCATTCGCGCGGCGAACGTGTCGACAGCGGTGGCGCCGGCCGGCGCATTCCGTCACCAGCAGCGGCAGTTTTCGAGGAACATGGAAATTCGGCTCGGCCATCGAGCCGCGCGTGCAACGCGGTCGGTCGCCGAACGACGGTCACATCCCGCCGCTGCCCGCCGTCTCGCTCATGCCCGCGACCCCGCCCGTTCCGCTGCTCCCGGTCCCGCTCATTCCGCCGGCGCCGCTCATTCCGCCGGGACCGCCCATCCCGCCGAGTCCGCCCGTCCCGCCGAGTCCGCCCATGCCGGCTGCGCCGCCCATTCCGGCACCGCCGCTACCTGCTGCGGCGACGACCATGGTCACGCCGCTCGCGTCGATGCGGAACGCCATCTGATCCGCACCGACGATGACCGGTCCCGAGTAGGTGGTCTTGGTTGCGGTGAGCACGTCGGCCGGGGTCGGGAACGGGATGCCTTCGCTCGGCAAGCCCGATAGCACCACGTGCGAGTAGACGGCGAGCTTCGGCTGCGCAATCGCGAAGAGCTTGCCCGCATCCTCGGGCGTGATGTGGTGCGCGAGGATCGCCGCGTACGCCGGATACTTGTCGACGAGCGCCACGGGGATCATAGCGACTTCGTGGACCAATAGGTCCGCGCCCGTGGCGGCTTGCTCGACGTTCGTGTTGTAGCGGGTATCACCCGACAGCACGACCGAGCGGGCGCCGTAGGTGATCTTGTACCCGCGCGCGGGCCGGACCAGGTCTCCGTGATCGACGTCGAACGTCGAGACGGCGACTCCGTTCTGGCAGTAGACGAGACCGGGCGCGACATCGTGTACATCGAATTCGATGCCCGCGATTGGGTTCATTTCGTCGTCCAGACGGATGCGACGATCTTCGGAGAAGGCATCCCACAAGCTCGTCATCATGGCCTGCGTCCCGTCCGGCCCGTAGAGGACGAACGGCGTCTTTCGGCTGCCGAACGCCGTCTGGATCCAGCCGCTCATCCACAGATCGGGAAGTCCATTGACGTGATCGGAGTGGAGATGCGTGAGGAAGTGGGCGTTGATGCTGCCGAGCGGGATTTGCTTTTGCCAGAGACGAATCGGAGCGCCACGACCGACGTCGAAGACGAGCCGTACCCCCGCCGCCTCGACCAACGTGCTCGGGCCGAAGCGGTCCGGCGACGGGATCGGGCTTCCCGTGCCGAGCAGCGTGACGGTCATGCTGCCGTCGGCTCCCCCCATCCCGCTGGTCTGCCCGCCGTCGCACCCCATGATGGGCGGGGCGCCGCCGCTCGCGGGTGCGCCGCCGGTACCGGGTGCGCCGCCGTTGCCTGCGCCTGCCATGCTGGGCGCACCGGACGCGCCGGCCTGCGCGGGCTGTCCGCCGCTCGCGCCTCCCGAGCCGGATCCTCCGCCCGTCGTCGTGCTGCACCCCGCGAGCGCGAGCGCTGCAAAAAATGGAAAGAGCACGGCCCGACCCGACGAACGCGTTCCCATGGTGGGCGATGGTGTCAGGTAACCTGATACACCACAAGCGGCTTGTGCGAGCGCCCAGGCACGCGTTTATCGGCAGTTTTTGACCACGGCACTCTGACGAAATAAATACCCATACCCAAGCGCCGGCCGGCGCAACTATTGCGCGATGCAGTTCTTCTCCATCACGCTCCAAATGGCCTCGGAGGAGGCCTGTGAGCCCGCCGCCGTCGGGTGGATACCGTCGGAGAGCACGTATTCGTCGAAGTGGCCGTCGAAGACCGGGCGCAGATCGACGCCGTAGCACTTGGGGCTCACCGACGAGTAGCAGACCTCTTGCAGTTGCGTGCGGAGGACGTCGACCTTCGCGCGCTGCGTCGCATTCTTCTGGTTCTCCGGATAGAAGAAGTAGACGACGGTCTCGACGCCGTCCTTGCCCATCTGGACGAGAAGATCGCGGACGGCTCCCACGGCGTTCTGAATCGCCTGGCAGCTCTCCGTGGGAGGATCCGAGCAGGTGTTGTTCAGCATGTCGTTGCCGCCGCCGTCCATGATCACGACCTTGGCCGGCGCGTCTTTCTCGCCGTTGGCATACTGCACGGGGATTTGCGGCGAGATGCCGCCGGAGAGCTGAGTGCCGCTCACGGAGTTGTCCCGGTAGGAGTCGCTCGCCGCGAGCGCGCCCGCGTCGCGCGCGATCGCGATGAGGTCCTTCGTGATGTCGTGGGACAGGGCGATGAACGAGTCACCGATGAGCAAGACGTCCTTGCCCTTGGTGGTGCCTTTCTCGCAGGCCGCCGTGCCGCCGGCACCGCCCGTTCCCGCGCCCGCGCCCCCCGAGCCCGCTGCCATCCCTGCCATGCCTCCCGTCGCCGCGCGGCCGGAAGCGGAGCCCGCCGCACCGTCGCCGCCCGAGCCTCCGCCACCCGTCTCTCCCACCCTGCCGCCGGTCGCACCGCCGCTGCCTCCGGCGCCTGATGCACCGGATCCGGACATGCCACCGACCGCGGCGCCCGCGCCTCCGCTCGTGTTCGTGCCGGCCGTGCCGCCGCCACCCGACGACGCGCCGGCGCCCGCGCTGCCTGCAGAGCCTCCACCCGCAAGCCCGCTTCCGGCCGTGCCCGCGCCGGCAGAGCCCGAGCTCCCTCCTGTCGCCGCGGCTCCGCCCGTGCCGTTGGGCGACGCCGCGTCGGTGCCACACGCCACGAGGGCGATGCCGAGCGCAGCCGCAACCAGTAACGAAGAGTGCTGCGCCGCGGGCGCTCGCATCACTCTCAGGGGTGTCGATTGGCGGCGGGCAATCGTGGAAGGCGCGGCTAGCCGCCGACTCGATGATTTCACCGCGAGGAGTGATGCGACCATGCCTGTCGTTCTGACAAGTGACCCGCGAGCGCTCAATGGGCAGGCCTGCCTATCGCGGGGACGCGCATCATCGCTGCGAATTTTGCGGTCTCAGCGTTGAGCCCTCGAGGCAGGAAATATCGAGTGCCGCTCGAAGTCGACACTTCAGAAAAGGGCGTAACGTGCGTTCGTACGATCCCCGCGCGCTACGCGGTGACAAGGGTTTCGGACCCGTGGCACTCGAGCACGAAGCGCCGGAATTGCGGCCACACGCTGCTGCCCGGCGTCGGACGCAAGAGGCCGAAGTGCCCCACCTTCGGCGCCGGGAGCTCACCCTGTTGGATCGCGACGCGTTCGACGCGCGTGCCCGTGAAGCAAGCGAGCAGCGCGTCTACCGCGGTGGGCGGCGCGATCGGATCGTCCCACGCGCCGTAGCTCACGAGCGGCGCGCGAAAAGCCGCGAACCGCTCACGGGCGTCCGGCACCTGCGAGAAGAACCAATCGTCGCTTCTCCCCCAGCTCGCCCACTCGCGTGCCACGCCCGCCGGCAGCGGCTCGCCGACCACGCATTTCGGTATCGGATCGAGCACGAGCGACGACAACGGCAGGAGCGCGCGCCAGAGGAGCTCGACGCGCAATCGATCGAGTCCGCGCCAATGTTGCACGTGGCCAAGCTGAGAGCCCACGAGGATGGCGCCCCGCACGCGGTGCAGGTCACTCGAGAGCCCCAGCGCCTGTCCGCCGAAGCTGTGCGCGATGAGCACCGGATCGTCGTCGAAATGCTCTCGGACGTAGGCGAGCGCCGCCGGGGCATCACGCTTGGCCCACACCGAGAGGCTCGCGCTTGCGAGCGCTCCTCCGCTCCGCGAGTCACCCATGCCGCGGTAGTCGAAGCTCAACGAGCGAATGCCGGCAAGCGCCAACCATTCCCCGAGCCACCGGAACGCCCGGCGAGGAACGCCGATCCCCGGCAGAAAAAGCACGTTCGCAAGCACCGGCCCCGCGAGCGGCTCGAAACACGTCGCGGCGAGGGGTTGCGCGTCGCAGGCCCAAATGGTGATGAATCGAGCGGACGAGAGGCCCGGCGCCCGAGGCTCTGTTTCGACGTGAGGCATGGATCCGACGTAGAACCGGCGTCGCTCGAGCGCCTGAGAACGAGATGAGAAATCGATGAACGCTCCGTCGCCCACGATCCGCTTCGTCGAGTGCCGCTCGGGCGAGCGGGTCGCCACGGCGACGCACGGGAGCGGCCCCCTGCTCGTGTGCCCGGCCTGGTGGGTCGGTCACCTCGAGCTCGACTGGGAGGAGCCGCTCTTCAGGCGTTTCTTCACGCGCCTCGGCGAGCTAGCGACGGTCGTACGCTACGACCGCCCCGGCGTGGGCATGAGCGGGCCCTCTGCTCGCGCGCGCTCGCTCGAGGGGGAAATCGAGCTATTGGACGCTGTCATCTCGACGCAAAGCGCCGAGCGCGTGTCCCTGCTCGGCCTCTCCTGCGGTGGTCCCCTTGCCATCGCGTGGGCCAGCCGCCACCCGACGCGAATCGACCAGCTCGTCTTGGCCGGCACGTATGCGCGCGGGGAGGCGATCGCGCCCGCAAAGCTTCGCGACGCCCTGCTCGACCTCGTCCGCGCGCACTGGGGTGCCGGCTCGCGTGCCCTCGCCGACGTGTTTCTGCCCGACGCCGCCCCCGAGCAACGCGAGGCATTCACGCGACTTCAGCGCACAGCGACCGATGCGGTCACTGCCGCGGACGTCCTAGCCCTCACGTACTCGATGGACGTGAGTGAGCTCCTTCCGGGCATTCGCGCAAAGACCACCATCCTCCATCGCCGCGGCGACCGCGCGATCACCTACGCAGCGGGCCACGAGCTCGCGCTCGGGATCCCGAACGCCAGGCTCGTCACGCTCGAAGGACGCGACCATCCGCTCTGGACGCTGGAAGGGGCGGGCGACCTCGTGGCCGCGATCCTCGCCAATGAAGAGCAGCTGCCCGAGACCGGCTGCCGCTTCGAGCGCACTGGG